>CAZEER010000057.1:7713-14850 GCA_964511215.1 uncultured bacterium
AATATTGCTGATTTTATTAAATCTGGATGATTTGCTAGGCCTAAATAATTATTTGCACAAAAGTTGAGAACTTTTTTGCCTTTTTCTGTTATTATTTCAACACCTTGGGGCGTGGTAATAGTCCGTTCTTCTTTATAAAGACCATCTATCTTTATTTTATTGAGAATTTCTGAAAAATATTTTTTATTATCTACCATTCAAGGACTACTTTTCCACAATTTCCAGATTCTATTATCCTGAATGCTTCATTATATGAATCTATAGGTAATCTATGAGTTAATACTGGAGATATATCTAACCCACTTTCTAGCATTTGAGTCATTTTATACCAGGTTTCATACATTTCTCTACCATATATACCTTTAACATTAAGGCCTTTAAGAATGATATCATCCCAATTAATCTTTGTAGATTTGGGAAGTAAACCTAGAAGAGAAATTTTCCCGCCATGATACATATTTTTCAACATAATATTTAATGCTTCAGGTTTACCTGACATTTCTAACCCAATGTCAAAACCATTTGTCATATTCAATTCAGGGTAGAATTCATTAATAGAGTTTTTAGATATATTTATCGACTTTGTGGCACCCATCAGGTTAGCTAAGTTTAACCGATAGTCACATATATCAGTTATGACTACATTCCGAGCACCAACAAAATTACAAATAGAGACCGCCATCAAGCCAATTGGACCAGCGCCAGTGATTAGGACATCTTCTCCTACCATTCCATAGGATAGCGCAGTATGAACTGCATTTCCAAATGGATCAAAAAATGCAGCAATTTGAGATGGGATATTATCATGGATTAGAAAAATATTTGACTCAGGAATCACTAAATATTCTGCAAATGCACCATTACGATTAATTCCGATACCAATTGTTTTGTGACATAGATGCCTTTTACCTGCTCTACAGTTTCTACAGTGGTCACATGTTATATGTCCTTCCCCTGATACACGTTGTCCAGGGGTATAATTTTTTACTTCGGGACCGACTTCTTTAATGATTCCAGAAAACTCATGGCCAATAATTAAGGGTAATTTTAGGTGACCCTGAGCCCATTCATCCCAAGAATAAATATGCAGGTCTGTCCCACATATGGCAGTATGAGTAATTTTTATTTTAACATCATTATTACCGCATTGAGGTTCCGGGACATTTTCTAACCAAATTCCTCTTTCAGGTAACTTTTTCACCAATGCTTTCATAAATAAAAAATCTAATTATTGTAAATTATACTAACCTTAAGTTAATGATATTTGAATTGGAATTAATTTGTTTATCCACTATTACAAGCAATTGATTAAGCTCTTATATATGATAAATTTTACCGCAGTATTTTTGTTTTTATATTTCAGATGTCCAATATTTTAGCATTTTCAAATCAAAAAGGTGGGGTGGGAAAAACCACAACCGCGGTTAACGTTGCTTTAAGTTTAGCAGTGACGGAGGTTAAAACTTTGTTAATTGATTTGGATCCTCAGTCAAACGCAACTACTGGTCTTACGGACCTCTTTGAAACACAAAATGGCAATATTTATGATGTTCTTGGAAGGGGTGAAGATATAAAGAAAGCCATTACAAATACTTCGTTTTCTCATCTTGACATTATTGGATCTACAAATGACTTGGTAGGTGCTGAAATTGAATTAGTTAGTATATTGGCACGCGAATATCAATTGCAAAAAGAATTAAAAAAACTCAGAAAAAGTTATGATATTATTATGATTGATTGTCCTCCTTCACTTGGTCTTTTAACCATTAACGCTTTGGTAGCATCTAATGCATTGATTATCCCAATACAATGCGAATATTATGCGCTTGAAGGCTTAGGGCAATTATTGAATACAGTACGCTTAGTTCAAAGTCACTTAAATAAAAAATTAGAGATTATTGGTATTGTAATGACTATGTATGATAGTCGATTAAATTTGTCGAAACAGATTGTAGAAGAAGTAAACTCTTTTTTTAAGGAAAAATTGTTTAAAACATACATACATCGTAATGTACGCCTAAGTGAAGCACCCAGTTTTGGAAAACCTGCACTCTTATACGATGCAAATTCAATCGGTGCACAAGATTATATGAGTTTAACAGAGGAGATCCTTCAGCGTGTCAGTTAATAGGTTAGGAAAAGGTCTCAAAGCATTAATTCGATCTGATGAAGATCAAAACAATGATACGGATCCAATAAAAACAGCTGTAACTGAAATTGCTTTAAATGATATTCATCCTAATCCGAATCAACCCAGAAAACACTTCGATAAAAATGCGCTCAATGAACTCGTTGCATCTATTAAAGAGAAAGGCTTAATAACACCTATCACTGTCAGAAGATTAGGTTTAGGGTATGAATTAATTGCTGGCGAAAGACGCTGGAAAGCAGTAAAAAAAACAAACAATAAAACAATTCCTGCTTATATAGTTTCAGCAAAGAGTGATGCTGAAATTATGGAAATGGCTTTAATAGAGAATATCCAAAGAGAAGACCTAAATGCATTAGAAGAATCAAATGCTTATGCTATATTAAACTCTACATATGGCATGTCCCATGAATCTATTGCTAAAGCTGTCGGGAAAAAAAGAGCAACTATTTCAAATTCATTACGTTTATTAAAATTGCCACCTGAAATCCAAAACAGTTTAATCAATGGCCAAATTTCAGCAGGTCATGCTCGCGCTATCTTGCAAATGAAAGATTTGAATAAAATTTTGAATTTTTGGAAAAAAATTATTGAAAAAGATTTAAGTGTTCGACAATCAGAGGCATTAGTAAAAAAAAGTAAAATAAAAAAGAAAGTTAGACCACCTTCTACAAATTATCAGATAAAACCTATTGAAAATAAATTAATTGAAATATTGGGGACCAAGGTAAAAATTAAACCTGAAAAAAATGGTGGTGTGATTGAAATATCATATTTTTCTGCTGATGAACTCGAAAGAATAATTGATCTTATAGATTCAATTAATTAGTAAAAATTATGAAATCAGAGAGTTATACATTTATAATTATTCCAGATAATGAAAATAAGACACACACATTTCATTTACCCAAAATTTTTTTTAGTTCAATCTTAATTGGGTCTATCATTTTAATTTTATCTTCATTAAGTGCTTTAATATTCATTGTATTAAAGGTTCCAGATTACAATATCATAAAAAAGCAACATGGTCAATTTATTTCTGAACGCATGAAAATTTTAGACCTTGCACAGGATTTAAAAAGATTAAAGCACATGGACGATTTAGTCCGTCATTCATTAGGCTCTGATTTGAAAATAGATGAACGTCCATTATTGAAGGATTCATTGGAGGGAATATATGATTTCCCAGAAATGCAGTATTCTTACATTCACAATATACCATCTAAGGCACCTATTAAGGGGTTTATAAGTCAACAATCAGGTAATGACGGTCTTTTTTCTTTAGATAAACACCAAGGGATTGATATAGTAGCTAAAGAAGGAGCACCTTTTGTAGCAGCCGCTAAGGGAGTGGTCGTTTTTTCAGGTTGGACGTATGAATTTGGGAATATGATGATTTTATATCATGGTGATGATTATTTTACTCATTATGGCCACAATAATCAGAATTTGAAAGAACAATTAGATATTGTAGAAAGAGGTGAAGTGATTGGTCTGGTTGGTAGTACAGGGGTTTCATCAGGACCTCACTTACATTTTGAAATTTGGCGTGAATTTGTACCCATTGACCCATTAATATTTTTCCCTGAATATTTTACAGAAGATTTAACTTCTTTAGATGAGTAATATTAATTTTCAAAATGTTCATACTATGATAGGTGCAGATGCTGTTGTGGATGGTCCAATAATTTTAAATGAAGGAATTATAGTTTACGGTAAAATAATGGGGGATATTCAGACTAAAGGACCTGTCCGTATTGCTCAAAATGCTCTGGTTGAAGGTAACATTGTTGGAGGTAATATTCGCATTGGTGGAATTGTAAAGGGAAATGTCGAGTCTAATGGTCAGGTTATTTTAGGAAAAAATTGTGTATTAAAAGGTGACATCGTGTATAGAAAACTCCTAATTGAAGATGGGGCTCAGTTCGAAGGGAAATGCGATATTATTTCGGTGTCATTATAGCTATGTCTGAGCAAAAAGATCAAAGTGAATTCAATCTAAAAAAAACTTTAGAATCCTTCCAAAAAATTGTTCATAAAACCGCTCCAGCTGCTTCAGGTTCATATAGTTTAATCGGCTCTATTTTGATGTTTACATTTTTAGGGTGGTGCATAGATCAAAATAGTACTCTATCTCCAAAGGGAATTCTTTCTGGAGTATTCTTTGGACTTATAATAGGTTTTTATCTACTATTTAAATCAATAAAAGCACAAAAGTATTGAAATTATTTCTTTACGGATTAATTATGTCATTAGGCATATTGGGAATGTTAATAGAGAATTTTTTTGATTACAAATTCGAAATTACACTAGGATGGCTTTTACCAGTTTTTGCTGGCATTGCAACAATGTATTTCATCAATAAAGCATTAAAGAAAGATTCAGTTACCTTAACCAAAACCCTTGCGAAAGGCTTTGTTCTTAAAATGGTATACTATGGATTTGCTATATTTTTAATAAATAAACTTTATTCTTTTCAACCCATTCCATTTGTTTGTAGTTTTTCGGGCTTTTTTATAGGGTTTCACGGACTTGAAGCGGTCGTTATTAAACGTATTTCAGAATCATATAATACTATCCAAAACAAAGAAGTAGTAAGATGAGCGCAGTATCAAGCCATTCATCCAGCAGTGTGATGGAGCAAGTAGGACCCAATATCATCCATCATGTTTCAAACTCTGACATTTCACATCCTATCGTTCATTTACCCACATTTTTAGGAATTGATTTTTCAGTAACAAAACATGTTCTTATGCTTTGGTTGGTCGCCTTGATTGTAAGTGTTGGAGTAATAGTTCCGATAAGGAGATTTTTGAATAACGAAAGTAAAGTACCCGAGGGTTGGATGAATGCCATCGAGACTATTGTACAGTTTATTAGAGATTCTATAGTTAGACCAAATGTAGGAGATAAATGGGTCATGACATGGTCGCCAGTGATCTTGACATTCTTTTTCTTTATTTTATTTGCTAATGGAATAGGTATGATCCCTATCTTTGATATCATTGGTGCAATAAACCGCTTTCTACTTGGCGTTCCATCATCAGATTCACATAATTTTATTAATGGAATGTTACATGGCGGTGTTACTGCAACGGGTAATTTTAATGTTACCGGAGCTTTGGCAACGATCACATTTTTTTCAATAATGGCTGCTGGAATAATGGCACATGGTTTCATGCAGCATTGGAAGAACCTGGTTCCTCATGGTCTTCCTTGGCCAGTCTATATCATCTTGATTCCTATTGAAATAATGGGTCTTTTTGTTAAACCATTTGCTCTAACTATGCGCTTGGCAGCAAACATGACTGGTGGGCACATAGCCTTGCTTGCTTTGTTGTCCCTCATGGCTATTTTTGGTGAAATGTTTAGTGCAGGAGCAGGAATCAGTGTGTCGGTTTTAGCCGTACCAATGGCCGCTGGCATAGCGGGCTTAGAAATTATTGTTGTGCTTGTTCAAGCATATGTTTTCACATTATTGACTGCAGTGTTTGTTGGCATGGCTATTCATGTACATCATTAAATAATTAAATAAATAAAAAGGAAATAATAATGGAAGCAACTTCATTTGTCCCAATTGGAATGGGTTTGATCGTATTAGGTGCAGGCCTTGGGATTGGAAAATTTGCAGCCGCTGCGGCTGAAAGTATTGCACGCCAACCAGAGGCTGCGGATAAGATCACAGGAGCTGTGAACTTGCCACTGTTTCTTCTTGAAGGTGTCGCAATTCTAGCAGAAGTATTCACTTTCTTAATGCTCATCCTGTAGAAGATTCAGATTAATGGATCGTCAAATAGGAAACTCAAATAAAGACCATCATGAGTCAACCTTAGCGTCTCATCAGAATGATCATAGTAGTGCTCCAAATCCACTGGTTCAATTAGACCCAGGTCTTTTTATATGGACTATTGTAACCTTTCTCATTCTGTGCTCTGTATTGGCCAAGTTTGCTTGGAAGCCATTACTCAAGGCATTAGAAAATCGCGAAAATGATATACGTTCATCCCTTGAAGATGCAGATAAGGCAAGGAATGAGTTGGAACGATTGAATGCTGAATCTGAAAAGATAATTGCAAATGCACAATCAGAGGCTCAAGATATCAGGTCTGATGCAAAGACCTCTGCTGAGAAAATAAAGGCAGAAATAAGATCTCAGGCCGAAAAAGATGTGAAAAAACTGAAAGATGATGCAAATGTCCAGATTCAGGTTGAAAAGGATAAGGCTCTTTCTGAAATTCGACAAGAGGTGGTGACGCTTACAATGTTTGTTGCAGAGAAGGTGATTGGAAAGAATCTATCAAATGATGACAATCTGGAATTGATTGAAAAATCAATTGGGAATCTGAAGGAGTATGAAGCCTAACTTAAATCCAAAAGACCTAGCTAAAGCACTATTCAATGTATCAGAAAAAAACAATGTACTTGAACAGGTTAAGAGTGCTCTTGTCTTTTTGAATGATATTGCTAAAAATAATGGTCAATTTCGTGTGTTTATTCAATCAAAAAAGATCGAAGGTGGCCAAAAAGCGGGGATGTTGAATTCAATACTAGGTGAATCTGGCCATCCTCTAGTCAATGAATTGGTATCTTATCTTCATGGCAGTAAGGCCCTCAAGGAACTAAAAGACATATCATACCTTTTTGATTCAATGTACCGAAAAGGAAATAATGTTTTGCAGGTCAAAGGGATTGTTGCTAAAGAGATAAGTAGCTTGCAGATTCAATCTCTTAAGGCATCTCTTGATACATTGTTTGGCAAACAGACAGAATTATCCTTGGATGTAGATCCCGCTATAATCGGTGGTATCAAACTTCGCATTGAGAATACTTTTTTGGATGCATCTATTCAAAACCAATTGCAGACACTTCGGAATGAACTTTTGCAAATATAATAACCTAGGAAATTATGGAAATAAAAACTGATCAATTAACGCAATTGCTTCGAGAGCAGATCGAGAAATTTGATGGCTCGGTTGATATCTCAGAAG
>CAZEER010000058.1:0-14773 GCA_964511215.1 uncultured bacterium
TTGCAGCAGCCACAAATACATAATCTGGTTTTTCTTTTAAAAAAAATAATTTTGTCTTTTCTTGATTTATTAAATTCAATTCTCTACGAGTCCTTTTTATGATATTACTATATCCATTTTTTTCAAGAACCCTAATTATAGCCGATCCCACCATTCCTTTATGACCGGCTACATAAATTTTTGAACTCTTTTCCATTAATAGCCTCTTTTTTTTATTTTCTCCAAATCTGCCTTCACCATAATCTTAATTAAATTTTCAAGATTGGTTTTTGGAGCCCACTTTAGCCCTTTTTTTGCCTTAGATGAATCTCCAACAAGGACATCAACTTCAGTCGGTCTAAAATATTTAGGGTTAACTCTAACAACCTTATTCCCTGAAGAGTCATCTATTCCTACTTCGTTTACACCACTACCAGACCACCTTATTTTTATGCCTAACTCCTTAAATGTCAAATATACAAACCTCCTAACAGTGTTAGTCTCTCCGGTAGCAAGAACATAATCATCTGGTTTATCCTGTTGCAATATTTTCCACATTCCTTCACAGTATTCTGGAGCAAACCCCCAATCTCTTTTGGCATTAAGGTTCCCTAATATTAATTCAGACTGAAAACCTTCTTTAATTCTACAAGCCCCTCTTGTTATTTTCCGGGTAACAAAAGTTTCGCCTCTGCGAGGTGACTCATGGTTAAACAATATTCCATTACAAGCGAATAAATTATAGGCTTCCCGATAATTTACAATAATCCAGTAGGCATAAAGTTTTGCAACACCATATGGTGAGCGTGGATAAAAAGGAGTATCCTCTTTCTGAGGTGTTTCTATAACCTTACCAAACAATTCACTTGTTGATGCCTGATAAAACTTGGTATTAATTCTAGTTTCTTTAATTGCATCTAAAAAACGTAGAGTACCTAAAGCATCTACTTGAGTTGTATAATCTGGGATATCAAAAGAAACCTTAACATGACTTTGCGCAGCAAGATTATAAATTTCATCAGGTTGAATCTTCTCTAATAATCTATTTAAATTGCTCGCATCAGTTACATCACCATGATGAAAAAAAAACCTATCCCTGTACCGATCATCATTAATAATATGATCTATTCTTCCAGTATTAAAGCTACTACTGCGCCTAATAAGACCATGGACTTCATAACCTTTGTCAAGCAATAATTCTAAAAGATAAGACCCATCTTGACCAGTTACTCCCGTGATAAGTGCTTTTTTATTCATTTATAAATTATTTTATTCTATTACCTTTTTTATCAACTCTACCAACTATTCTCCCTGGATTACCAACAACCAATGCATAATCAGGAACATCTTTTGTAACGACTGCTCCTGAACCAATAAATGCATATTTCCCTACTGTTATTCCACATATAATGGTGGCATTTGCCCCAATACTTGCAGATTTTTTAATTAATGTTTTCACATAAAATTTACTCCCGCGTTGAGGAAATTCCGATCTAGGTAATTTTATATTGGTAAATACCATAGATGGCCCGCAGAACACATAATCTTCAAGTTCTACACCTTCATAAACAGAAACATTATTCTGTATCTTAACATGGTTACCAATAACCACATTATTCCCAATATTGACATTTTGGCCTATTATGCAATGCTTTCCAATACTGCTTCCTGACTGCACATGAGAGAAGTGCCATATTTTACTCCCTTTTCCGATGGAGACATTCTCATCTATGTAAGAAGATTCGTGAAAAAAATATTCTTTCATGATTATTATTATTTAATTAGTTGACTGGTTTCCACTAATATCTTTACAACATCAAGGCCATGGTGCATATTAGCAATTTTGGGTTTTTCATTGTTCAAATGTTTGATAAAATATTCCAGTTCAGCAATTAATGGCATTTTCTTCTTGTAAGGTATCCACTCCACAGGTCCATCTATCTTTTCGGGGATACCGCTGGCTAAATCAATCTTCTTAGAATAAAGTTTCAATGGGTTGCCTTCTAATGAATCTTCAAAAGAGATCATTGCCTCTGAGCCTATTACAACAAAACGATGTTCTTTAAAAGGATGCAGCCAACTAACAAAAATATGGCCCTCCACTCCATTATCGTATTCAATATGTGTCAATGTTGAATCAGGAATTCCCTGTTGTAAAAAAGTACTGCCTGTTGCCTGAATATTTTTTGGGAAAGAATCTGTTAAAAATTGGAAAATTGCAATATCATGCGGAGCAAGGCTCCAAAATACATTCTCTTCAGTACGTATTTTCCCTAAATTTAATCTATTGCTATACATGTATTGCAGTTTACCAATTTTTCCATTGTCTATCATTTCTTTAAGTTTCATTATTGCTGGATGAAATAGAAGAACATGACCAACCATAAGGTTAATATTATATTGGGTTGCCAATGCAATTAACTCTTCTGCATCAGGTACATTTAAAGTCATAGGCTTCTCTACAAGGACATGTTTCCCAGTTTTAATAATTTTTTTTGCAATTTTAAAATGTGTCTCCGCTGGAGTTGCAATTGTAAACCCATCAAAGTTTTCTTGTAAAGCTAAATCTAAATCAGGATAACATATAACATCAGGATAACTATCATTAAAGGAAGCTAATATGTTTTTATCTGGCTCAACTATACCTTTTAATGCCCCTAATTGATAAAGGCTTTTAATGTGATTTTTTCCCCAATAGCCAGCGCCTACTACACATATTCGTTTATTCATTATTTAAAATCTCTAATATTTTATCTTGTTGTTCTTCATGCAAATAAGGATGCATTGGAATAGAAAATATCTGCCCTGCAATCTTCTCTGCAATAGGGAAATCACCTATTTTATAATTCAATTTACTAAAAACACCTTGTAGATGAAGTGGAATCCTATAATAAATCATATTTGGTATATTTGCTTTTGTCAAATTAGACATTACAACCTCTCTTGCAGCAATAGACTCTGCTAGAATAGAAAATTGTGCCCATGAAGATTGATACTCATTGGGAATGATTGGTTTTTGCAACTTAGTATTTAAATTATTTCTGTAATAATCTGCAACATTATTACGGAGTATAAGCTCATCATTAAAAATTTCTAGTTTTTCCAAAAGAATTGCTGCTTGAATAGTGTCAAGTCTTCCATTAATTCCAATTCTAATATTGTCATATTTATCTGAGCCACTGCCATGTATTTTAATGGACTCCATTTTTTGTGCAAGGTCAGCATCATTCGTAAAAATAGCCCCACCATCTCCATAACACCCTAAAGGCTTCGCAGGAAAAAAACTTGTTGAAGCTACATTACCAAATGAACCTGCTTTTATTCCTCTAATTGAGCTACCAAAACTTTGCGCTGCATCTTCAATAATAAATAGATCATATTTTTTTGCGACTTCTTTTATTAAACGATATCTCGCAGGTAAACCAAAAATATCAACAGGGATAATCGCCTTAGGATCTAAACCTTTATTTTTTGCTAATTGTACAGCATCTTCAATTTTACTTGGGTCGATATTGAATGTACTCGGATAAATATCTGCAAAAACAGGTTCTGCTCCAAGCAGAGCAATCACTTCAGCAGTCGCAATATAAGTAAAAGGAGTCGTAATAACTGCATCACCTACACCAATTCCTTTAGCCATAAGAGGAATCAGTAGCGCATCTGTACCTGAGGAACAAGAAATGCAATTTTTAACACCAATATAATCAGCAAGTTTATTTTCAAGCTCTAATACCTCTGGACCATTAATATATTTACCATGATCTAAGACAGTTTCAATGCGCCTATTTATCCTATCTCGAATACGCGCCTGCTGTGTTCTCAAATCTATAAATTGCATCTTTATTTATATTATAATAACAGGATTTACTTAGTGAAAATACTAGACTGTGAAATAATTAACTAATATTAGAACTATAAAGTTCCTTAATATACATTCCAATTGAAAATGCACTAGTCGCAGCAGGGGATGGTGCATTAAGAACGTGAATCATATTATGGGTGTTCTGTATTCTAAAATCATCAATTAATCTTCCGTTAGGGCTAAGTGCTTGTGCTCTAACGCCAGCTGGACTTTCATAAATATCATCCGCTTTGATGGATGGCACTAAAACCTGTAATGATTTTAAAAATACACTTTTAAAAATTGATCTATAATATTCTTTCATACCTGTTGACCAATATTTATAAGACATAAACCAAAAACCCGGATATGACAAATAATCCCACATATCCCTCAAGTTAATATTTAATTTCAAATATCCTTCTCTAGCAAAAGCCAATACTGCATTGGGGCCAGCTTCTATGCCCCCATTAATTGTACGTGTAAAATGGACTCCAAGAAAAGGGTAACGAGGATCAGGAACTGGATATATTAAATTTTTTACAAGATAACGAGCATCTTTTTTTAACATATAATATTCTCCCCTAAATGGAACTATTCGAGATGACCTTTTTAATCCTGCCATTTCAGAAATCTTATCTGAAAATAATCCTGCGCAATTTATTAAAAATTTAGTTTCGAACTCAGAGCTATCAGTCCGAATTACCAAATCTTTATTTTTACTATTAATGTCACATACTTCTGAACCAGTAACTATTCTACCATTTATAGAAATCAATTCAGCTAGTTTTTTACATACATCTAAATAATTAATTATACCAGTTTCAGGACAATAAATTGCCTTTTCACCAACGGAATATGATTCATAATCAGAAATTTCATCTTTCTGAATTAATTTTAAACCTTGAATCCCATTTTGTTGCCCACGTAACAATAGAGCATTTAAAGCAGTTAATTCTTTTTTTGTGCTTGCGATAATTAATTTCCCACACATTTCATAGTCTATATCATGTGTATTACAGAAAGTCTTTAATAAATCAATACCATATCTGCAATTTTTTGCTTTCATTGATCCAGGTTTATAATAGATACCTGAATGAATTACCCCGCTATTATGACCAGTCTGATGAGATGATATCGTATTTTCTTTTTCTATAAGTAATAATTTTTTATCTGGGTATGCTAACATTATTTGGTAAGCTGTTGAAAGACCTATAATACCTCCACCAATAACAACTATATCATACATTTAAAATTCTTATTATTGTTTATCAACCATCAATAATTACAAATCACTCAAACCATCTTTTTAAAATATTCAATAGTACTCAATAAACCAGTCCTCAATTTAACATTAGGCTCCCAATCTAATTTTTCTTTAACTAAATCGATATTAGGTTGCCGTTGTTTTGGATCATCTTCAGGAAGTGGAAAATGAACAATCTTTGCTTTCGATTTAGTTAATTCTATTACCATCTCTGCAAGTTCATAAATTTTAAATTCATCAGGGTTACCCAGATTAACAGGACCTGTAAAATCATTATCTGAATTCATAAATAATATAATCCCATCTATTAGATCATCAACGTAACAAAAACTACGAGTCTGCAAACCATCTCCGTAAATAGAGATATCTTTGTTTTGCAAGGCTTGAACAATAAAATTACTTACTACTCTTCCATCATTTAAATCCATTTTCGGACCATATGTATTAAATATTCTTGCAACTTTAATATTTACTTTGTGTTGCCTGTGATAATCAAAAAATAAAGTTTCAGCACATCGCTTACCTTCATCATAGCATGATCGTATTCCTATAGGGTTAACCCTACCCCAATATGATTCATCTTGTGGGTGAATTTCTGGATCGCCATACACCTCAGATGTAGATGCCTGGAATATCTTAGCATTGACTCTCTTTGCTAATCCAAGCATATTTATTGCTCCATGAACCGATGTTTTTATTGTTTGGACAGGATCATACTGATAATGAACAGGAGACGCAGGACAGGCGAGATTATAAATCTCATCTATTTCAACATATAATGGAAATGTAACATCATGACGAATTAATTCAAAATTAGGATGATTTACTAAATGCTTAATATTATCTTTAGTTCCTGTAAAATAATTATCTACACAAATAACATCAGACCCCTCGTTTAATAATCTTTCACAAAGATGGGAACCCAAAAATCCAGTCCCACCAGTTACCAGAGATCTTTTTTTATTTTTTTGATTCATAAAATTTTATCAATCTAACTCTTTGGTTTTATATATTGCGCTTTCCCAAAAGCAAGCACAGGATAAAAAATAGGCGGTAATAAAATTAGACCAACTGCAAAAATTATTTTTTTCCCAAATAATTTTGAAACATCTAATGCAGATATAATGTGTCCTAAAGGTAGAAAAATATAAATAGCAATCCACCAAGCAGGTTTTCCAGCAATTTTAGTAAAAATAAATATATTAAAAAATGGGATTAAGGCTTTCCAACCTGCTTGCCCAGCCTTATTAAAAATCATAAACCAAGAAATCCAAACTAATAAAACAGACAAACTTAAAACTGATAACATTATGATTGCCAACAACCCAAAATCGCTCGTTCCACCAGATTTAGATTTTATTTTTTTATTTTTAGTTTGCTTAGCCTTGCGACTGGATTCCCCTTGCAAAGATCCAACCGTCTGCACTTTAAATTCTAATGGTGGTTGCATATCTAATTCTACTTGACTACCATCACTTGTTTCATCGATAGTCTCTCCAATATTCCCCGCCTTATCTTTATAATCCAGTTTAAAAGGTATTACTCCTTGGGAATCAGATTCAGTAAATACATGATAAAATTCAAATTTTAGATCTTCTTCTCTTAACAACTTCCCATCTGTATTATTAATAATAACATTTAATTCTTTAATATATTCAGAAGAAATAAATCTAAGAAAAACTGAATCGCCTTTAACTGCTAGTGACTTATCATAAGTATTATTAGTATATAAATTAATTTCAGTCAATTCTGGCAAAGTACCATCCATAGTAATTACCGAACTATCAGTCGCTACAGAGACTGAAGCAGCTGGATTACCAGCCAAGTCAGAATAATTTATTTCGAAATTTATTTGCCCATCATCCGTATCGTTAGCATGGTAAACTAACATCCAAGACTTTCCAACTCCTACGGCATTATCATTGTATTCACCATTGATTATAAACTCCGGTTTTTTTATTGGTTCACTTGTGTTTAACTGAAATGTTATTGAATCATCTGGCATAACTAATGATTTATTTACATTTGATGAAATAACCTTTAAATCAACAAGGGTTGGCAAAACCTCATCAATTGTTAAAATACTATCACTCACAGATCCATTAATGCTATTCCCAGCCCTATCCCAAACTGTAGCTTTGAATTGCGCTTTACCTCCTTCACTGAATCCAGCCATTTTTTCAAAAATTTCCGCATCAACCGAAACCTGTTTTAGATCGTCTACATCACCTTCATCAATTTGGAAAGGTTCACCCATTTGGTTAAAAGATTTTCCACCATCAAAACTAACTTCTATTTGAATCCTTCCACCAACAAGAGTCTCATCTTCGGCAATCGGAACACCTACAGTTACATCAGTTGCCAAACTATTCCAATAAATAATCGACTCTTCTTGACTAAATAAAATAGAAAACATAAAAATCAGGACTATATAATTTTTCATTTCCACTCTCCAAGCAATTCTCTTGCAAGCTGGTGTTGAACCAAATCTTCTACTGTCTCCGATTCAGAAAGTGGCTGCTGTAATAGCCCATTTAACAGAGATTTTGCTTTATCTTTCTGTCCATTCTTGTACATAGCACGCGCTAGGTAGACCGTTTGAGTTGGGGTAGATGTTCCAATTTCAAAAGCTTTTTGTAAATATTCTATCGCTTTATCATTATTGGGCCATGATAATATAAAAGGAATATATGGTGATTTAAAGTGAATGGCGCCAAGCATAAAATAACCACCGCCATTGGAATATTTAGGATCAAGTTCTATGATTATTTTCGCATGGTCACGCATAATATTGGCGACTCCTTCTTTGGCTGCAGCGATAACTCCGTAGACTTCAGACCAACTACCAAGATTTACTAAAAACCAGTAATGTGCTGCTGGCGATTTTGGATATTTTTTTATTAATTTTTCTCCAAGCGCCTTGCCATCGCTAAAGACCACCCTTTTCCCTTCATCATCTTTTACTGCATACTTTCCTTTGTAGTAATAACTACGCATTAGATAGATACCAGCTTCTAACTCCTTATCTGAATTTTTATAAGCTTTTTTAAACTCTTCTATAGCATAATTGATCGGTTCAGACTTTACATCAGGACCATTTGCGCCTTCAGCTCTACCTTGATATGATTTTAAACCTTTTTGAAAAGGAGATTGCTCTGCAAATAAAAATGAAAAAAAAGATGCTATAATTATAAGATGGCATTTCATAAAGTATTTTATATTAAAAATATTCAATGTATGTAATCTTAATTTCTCTTTTAAAATATTCAACTTCTTTATGATCAGCATTATATAGAAGATTATTTAAATCTAATTCAAGGTGCAATGATTCAACAAAAGACCATCGCAAGGCAGCATTTAAGTAACCTCCACGACTGATAGACATGGTCTTTGCTGTCATATCATTTTCATTTAACGCACTATTGTACTCAATTAAAATAGAAAATTCAGGATTAAGCTCAATATCAAAACCAGTAAAAAAATTAAGGTCTTTATCTCCATCCGCAGACTCCAAAAAATTATAATTTATTCCTGTGTGTAGACCCATATTTCCCAAAGGTAATTTCCAATTTTTTGAAAAAACACCATAGACGCCAAGTGCTTTTGTATCATAGCGCTGGAGACTATCTTCAGCATAGTAATTTCCAAAACCTTGAGTATTTAAACCGAGAGCGAACGCTGGTAAAGACAGATTTTCATTAATAACAAGGTACTTTAATTTTGCTTCAGGCCTAGGATACCAATGTAAACTATCATCACCAATAAGATTCGGAGATCCATAAGATAGGCCGAATTGAAACCGGTCTGTTATACCTGCACTTAAACCAACAATCAAACCTCCATCGGCCTGAATACGCATGTCCATTGAATAACTGCCCCGCATTAGAGTACCCGCAGTTGGGGTAGTAATTAAATCTGTCGGTGGCGGATATTCTTGCGACAAACATAAACTAAAATATGTCAGAATTAAAAAAATTATATGTTTTTTCATTGGGTTCTTCTACTAATAGGTTTAGGATAAATTACATCTCCCATGCGGGACGTCAAAGAACGTACACGGTGTAAAGGAAGAGTAAGAATATTGTCTTCTCCTTCCATACGAAACTGTATTCCATTCTCTGAGACGGTAAAATAATCTACAAATAAACGTTCTCCATTTAACAAAATAAGTTCGTCCCATTCAGTACGGGGAATAATTCCACCATGAGGGACTAAAATTCGACTTTCTTTAATCTCCTTAGCAATTATATCTACCTCATCTAAGGTATTATGTGATCTAGGAGGAGGAATAAGATATAACTGATCCGGTGGTGCCATATCTACAGCTACATTAGAAATCAATTCTCCATTATGTCCATATTCCCAAATTTGAACAACCGTGCTTGGATCTTTATCATGGTAGATAATATCAAATTTGTATTTAAACCTCCGAATAACTCGTGCAGACGGTAAGTCACGCCAGCGTTCTTCAGACAAATAACCTAGATAATCATATTCCAATTCAATTTGCCCATATTTTTGGGAATCTATAGTCTGAAAGACAATTTTTGATACTTGTGCACCATCAATAAATGTAAAATGAGTTTGTTGATCATTAAAAGTTAATGGTTCATTTAACTTATAGCGCCAGATACGATATTCTCTGCTCCATGGTTCATTTTCACCATAAACAATAAGATGCAGATATCTCATAGCATCATTATACTCACCACGTTCAATAAGTTTTCCGACTTGATCATATTTGAGCATTTCAAGTTTTTTGGTTACTCCATTTTGTGATATATACTGGATTTTTATTGGTTGATTTTGTTCATTATAACCTACAGCTAAATGGGCCTTCCCACGCCTAGCTGTAGACAACATAGATAGGTCTGCTTTAAAATTAAAATCTGATTCAAAGTATCTAACATATGAGACATCATTCGCATCTTGGGCAATTAAAAAAGTTAGAATTAAAACATATTTAAAATATTTAATTTGAAAATATTTCATCAATCCTCTATTGTTAGATCTTCATTTATTGTATTTGATAATTTAAAACGATATATAGCACCACTATCACAAACATACAATACACCTCTACGGTCTACAGTGGCTGCTACAGGTTCTATCATAATTTTTTCTAAATTTTTCTTATATCCTGCCTTCTTAAAAAAAGTCCCATACGAATTAAATACAGAAACATCTGCATTAATCTGATCAACTACATAAATATTCTTATTATTATCCACTGCAACATCAATAGAATTTTCAAACAAATCTGGATTCATAATATCATCTGCATCCGGCTGAAAACCAGATGTATAGACAGCAAAGTCACCAGTGAGATTAGGAGAAATCATATGTACAGGGAAATAATTACCTGCCTGAGTGTAATATATATTCCCCTGATAATCCACATCAAGACTTAAAGGTTGATTTACCGTACCAGCACCAGTCCCATACCCCTTTACTGTCCCGCCAAAATGTCCAGTGTAAGCCCATACTAAATCCCCACTATTGAGTTCTAAGATTAGGGACCGCTTAAAATCAATCTTTATAATCCGGTATTGGTTATTCTGCCCACCATAATTATCACTAACAAAAATCATATTTTCATCATCCGCTGGAGCAGTTAGACCCGTGAATTGACTGGAGTCAGATTGGTAATAAGTATCTAGGTAAGCATTAATTTCATTTCCTCCATCATAAAATATATGGGGATGAGTTAAGGAATCTATCAAAGCCTGATCATCGGTCTTGCTAACCTCTACTATACTCCAATCGTTATCATTTAGTAAGGAGAACCAAATCTCTGTTCCAGCAGTTACTACTGTATCAACTCCGGTCAAAGTATGCATGAACGTCCCGCTGACAGAAACTTTATGGATACCAACCTCATCCCAGTATTGATTCCATACAAATATCCGTTGAGAACCATCAATATAAAAGATATTCATTTTTTTATCTATATCAACATCAATGGGTGCAATGGGATTACCCCAGTCATCTTCAAGCGATAATAACTTTTCAAATCCCGATGGTCTATCCCCATCCTGATCAAAGACTACTATTGAATTAGTCCCCTTATCTGCTACATAAATACGACCATCTTGTGCAATTGAAATTTCTACAGGTGTATTAAGCCCGTACAACTCATTCCAAATTGGTTTAATTTGTAAATATGTTGTATCACCCGCGCCAAAGTCGCTTAAATTTTGTGTTTGAATATCTTCAGGAATCAAAAAACGATCGATGCAAGAAAACAATAAAAATAAAAGTAATATAAAAGGGTTACTGATATGTTTTATCATAATGAAAAGCCTATACTAAATCGTTTTGGATCAGTTAAATGGTCAAAGTTGGCATAACCATAATCTACCTTTATCTTAAAAGAACTAACTTGAGCAATTAGACCAAACCCAAAAGTTAAGTTTTCTTCTTTTTTATTGAACTTATACCCTGACCTTATAAAAAATAAATTCATAAAAGAATATTCCAAGCCACTAACAATATATTCAGCATTATCCACAGGATGATTTAGTTGCAACGAAAGCGTCAAATGCTGACTTTCAGATTTAAAAGGATCCACTGCAGCTCCAACCCTAAACTGGGTTGGAGGAGAAAAGTTTTCATATTCTATTATTTCCTTTATCTCTGCTCCTGAATTTTGATCAAGAATTCTTTTTTCATAAGTACCAGCTGGTGAAACTTGTTTTCCAAAATTAGAGAGCGAGGCACAAAACCGTAGTGAGCCATACCCGGTCCAGTAAAAGGTCCCCAAATCCATAAGAACTGCATTCATATTATAATCGGCAAGATCTTCAGAGACATGCTTAATGGTTAATCCAAAACTGAATCGATCCGTCATCTTTGCACCATAAGTAAATCCCAAAAAACGATCCTGATAAGAGAAATAATTACCAGTGCCTTCCGGATAATACTCAGTAGTCTCCATCATTGGTTCCATATGCAGTATACCACCATTAAATCCAAAATAATGTCTACCCCTTAATCGATGGATAAAACTAAAATAATCATAATAGATATCTGCAGGCCATTGAATTTGAGATATTGTAATTTCTGTTTTATCTAATTGAGCAATAGTAGCCGGATTGTAATATACACTTGCAGCATCTTGGTTTAATGCAACTACCGACTCACCCATACCTACTGCTCTAGCACTAACACCAATATTTAAAAATGTAAAAACAGATGTTCCTGCACGTTGGCCGCCTAAAATAGGAAATAAATTTTGGCCAAAACTAACTGAAGTAAAAAGAAAACCAAATAAAAGTAATTTTATAGAATGCATCATTTTTAAAAAATTACTTGAAACCCTAGCTCTATTGATCTTGGTCGTCCATATCGAGATGGATCCTCATTTGGATTAGGACTATTAGTAAGTTGATAACCAAAAATTTCTCCAGGATCGTATCCACGACCCGTATAAGGATTAATTCGTCTAGGTATTAATTCATCCATTAAATTTTCTATTTCAGCATATGTTTTTATTTTAAATCGTTTAAAGATAAGAGTCTTGTAAAGTTTTAAATCGATATTCTTTTTGGGTATCTCACTTACATAAGCATAAGGACGGTCATCTTCTCTTGGGCCATCGTAGTATGCCTTTTCATCAACATAGATTATAGTATCCTGAATGGAACGAGTATATCTCCGACCTGATTCAAATTCTAATCTAGCTGATACACCCCAGAGGCTTGGATGAGAATAATTTAAGTTTGTAAAAAAATGTAGCGGCCTATCCCAACTCATATAATTTTCACCAAGTGGTTTTTCTGATAGTTGTCCTGCCTGCACTAATAAATTATCAAGTGGAGATGAGCTCTTTCCTGTCACAATACTATAATTAAAATTCAAATCTATATACCAGTTATTTAATAGCCTACTCTTCAAAATGGCTTCAATACCTCGTGCTCTCGCGTAATCTGCGTTAAAATACATATTAAATGATAGGTGAGCATATTTTGGATTCGATGGCCTAATAGTTTGGGACGTTTCATAGTCAAACATATCTTTCCAATAGGCTTTTAATTCTAATACTTGATCTTCGCTGAAACGATGTTTAACTCCCAATTCATACTGCACAGTTGTTTTAGGATTAAGGTTAGGATTACCAAAAACCTGATAAGTAGATTGAGCTTTCGAGTTAATTTTGGCGTAGACGTATTGAAAAGTAGGTAACTGCGAAAAATGCCCATAATAAAAATAGAGTACATCATTATCGGTAATAGGATGTGAAATGCCAAAGCGAGGGCTGAGCCTTGCCTTCATTTTATAAGGATCTCCAAACCAGGGAAATTCGAATGTCTCATTGTTAAATAACTCTCGAGCTTTATCTGTAATAATAATACTACTTGTATCTTTGATTGCGTCTTCTACGTACCTTCCTGGAATCCAGTAATCAGAACGAAATCCAAGATTAAGTGTCATGCCTTCAAAAATAATTCGATCCTGTAAATAAAAAGCTCCAAAATATGTTTTAGCACTATAACTATCGTAATTTGCACCAAATCCGGATGATCCACTCCAAGGTTCATCAATATCCAAAACCTGAATATCTGTTATGGTGTGCTCAAAACCAGTTTTCAACTTATGTCGAGATTCAGTATGATAGGTCCAATCCAAATCCAGTCTAGTATTTTCACTGGAAACATCATACCATTCCGGAGCAAATCCTGTATCGTAAAACTCATCACCATACGTTACATAAATATTCCCATCTAGATCTGTATTATCTAGGTTGTAGTTTATAGGCTCAAGGTCCAGTCTTTCTATATATTGATCCCAATGTAAATCCTGAACCGCACTATGTTCCATAGTAGTAAATTTTCCAATAGTGAACTCATAAAATGAGCGCGTTGAAATTGTATGAGTCCAGTTCAGATTAAATAAACGAGTATCTCTGGTTATGGTGTTATAATTATCAAGAATATTCATATATCTATACGGGAAATAAGTAGATCCAAAAGCTCTAGGCATAAAATATCCTTGATTGATATTGATTGATGCATCATATGACAGTGAAAGTTTTTTCTTTGCAGTTAGTCCCCAAGTCATTTTATAAAGTACATGCCAGTCATTGTTTTCTCTGCTTGCAAAGCGATTCATTATACCATCTGCTTTAGCATCACTTATTAATGGAAAATTCCAATATCGGTGTGGATATAATTTCGATGCTATTGGAAGGTTCCCATCATATATCCTTGCATAACCATTTAAAAAAAATGAAAAATCCCCCGGTAGATCTACACCTAGCCAATTTGGAATAGTTTCAAAAATTAGATTAGGACCTCCTAGATTAAATTCTATTTTGTCAGAATTGGAATGCTCTGCAACTATTCTATCGCTGGAAAATTTAAACGCTCCTTCATATTGATCCCCACCTTCTTTAAGTTTGATATTTACAACACCGGACATTGCCTGACCATATTCCGCATTATAACCACCCGTTACAATTTCTAATTCTTCAATCGCATCAGCATTTACAAAAAGATTTCCTGAATAGCCAGATAGAGGATCTTTTATTGAGAAACCATCAACGATAAACATACTTTCATCAATCCTCCCTCCTCTTATATGAATCTCATTATCTTGGGTAGTAACACCAATTTGTTCTGATAAAATATCCTCAACACTAGAAACAACTTTTGTCTCAATCTCTTCTTTACGCACTCTTGAAACTG
>CAZEER010000059.1:0-13821 GCA_964511215.1 uncultured bacterium
AATTCAAACATATTGATTTTGCATGTCCAATATGAAGATATCCATTGGGTTCAGGTGGGAAACGGGTGTGCACCCTATTATTCCATTTCCCTCTAATATTATCTTCGTCGATAATTTTTTGGATGAAATTTTTTTCTTCTACTCTTACTTTATTCATTTGTTCTAATTTCTTTTATTGCATTATTTAGACGATTAATAGTTGATGTTTTTCCTATTAATTCCATTAACTCGAAAAGTGATGGGCCAGTTAAACTTCCGCATAGAGCAAGTCTAATTGGCTTCATAACTTGGCCAAAACCAAGCCCAGTTTTTGCAACATAATTTTTAAATATTTTTTCAAGATTTTTTTCACTCCAGCTATTGGCATTACTATAAATTTGAATGATTTTTTCGATTATTGATTGTGTTGTGTCTTTCCATATTTTTTTGATATCATCTCTCGAGAAATTTTGGGGATCTTTAAAAAAATAATCAGAGTTTTCTATTATGTCAGTTGGTATTTGGGAACGTGATGTCAGCATATTTATAACCCTAATGCAAAAGTCCTCTCCTTTACTGTCTCCCCAATCAGGGTCTAACATTCTTATTGATTTTAATATTTTACCTGGTTCTTGTACTTCGAGATACTTAGAACTAACCCAGCCTAGTTTTTTTGGATCAAAAACTGCACTTTTCTTTTGAACTCTTGAAAAATCAAATTTTGAAATAAGTTGCGATAAGTCCATTATCTCTTCATCTGTACCTGGATTCCAACCTAAAAGCGCCAGATAATTTATTAGAGCCTCTGGTTGGTAGCCTTCATCTCTGTAGGATGTCACACTTGTTGCACCATGTCGTTTACTCAATCTTTTCTTATCTATACCCAATATCATTGGCAAATGTGCAAACTTTGGAAGCTTCCACCCCAATGCAAGGTAAATTTGTATTTGCTTGGGAGTATTTGATATATGATCTTCACCGCGGATTACATGAGTAATTCCCATATCTTGATCATCAATAACATTTGTAAAATTATAAACAGGGCTACCATCAGAACGCACAATAATAAAATCATCTATCTCAGAGTTTGATACACTGATATCGCCATAGACCATATCCTTGAATTTGACAACACCACTTTTCGGGGTCTTTAGTCTAATAGTATATGGAATACCTAGATCTAGTTGCTTAGAGATTTCTTCATCACTCCTATCCCTCCACAGACCATTGTAATTAAACGATCCTGTCTCTTTACGAATCTGTTCTAATTCATTCTTGGAAGCAAAACAACGATATACCTTGCCAGAATCAAGCAACGATTTAAGATGTTTATCATAATGATGAGATCGATTTGATTGAAAAATGATTTCTCTATCCCACTCAATGCCTAACCATTTAAGAGAATTTATTATTTGATCTATATATTCTTTTTTTGATCTTTCAAGATCTGTGTCCTCAACTCTTAGGAGGAACTCTCCCCCCTTATTTCTCGCAAATAGAAAATTATATAACGCTGTCCTAGCAAATCCTAAGTGAGGCTCTCCAGTGGGGCTAGGTGCAAATCTGACACAGGGCTTCATGATTTATATTGTGTAATGTTTCAAATGTAAGTCAGAAATTACTTTTTGTTATAAAACCAAAAAAGTACCTTATATAATTATATGTAATAAATGAATTATTAATAACTATTCATCAAGCATAAAAAATTAAAATAAATTTATTTTACGGTACCAATTTTCATTTTGTAAACTCGAAGTAAATACTTTCATGTGATCTCTCATAAAAATCTATTGTAGTAGGTAATTTTATATTAGTGACTCCTGGCTCCATTTTACTAACATTGGAAAAAGGCAAACTCTGAAACTTTTCCAAGGATTCCCCATTGAATAGTTGATGATGCCAACCATGTCCCTGTAGTAAATATTGCATTTTTTTTATAATGGTTTTTGGTTTTTCACCAACTAAACATGATAATCTTATAAAATTTTCAACGTCATTATTCTTTCCATATTTATTGATTAGGTAATCAAAGTCAGGAACAACAACTCGCAAAATACAACCATCTTTTAGCACCCTGAAAGCTTCACTGAAAAACTGCATGGATTCTTCCCAGTCAAGATGTTCTAGCATATGGCACGTGTATATTAAATCTACTGAAGATTCATCCATCGGTATTTTTTTTGCTGCATTTGCATATAAAATATTCTTCTCTTTCGCAATTTTGACAAAATCACTAAATGGTTTTGGTATAAACTTGAAAAAACGTAATAGTTTTATGGAAAAGGGAATATATTTAAAAAAAATAAAAATGTTGTAATCAAAGTTTATAAAGCCATCTAGTGGATTACTGCCACACCCGATGTGCACTGAAACTATTTTATCTTTACTGTGACTTTGCATTAAGGAAGCTACAAATAATTATACCATATCAAAGCATGATATATTGATAAATATAATTAAAAAATTACTTTTGTAACACTAAGTTTGATTTTTACAAAAAAAATTAAACTGTTAACTTTCTATTAGTTCTAAATAAATATGAATACAGGTATTAATCTTTTATTTAAATTGGGTTTTGGATATGAAACTAAACAAGATATATCAATACAATAAATTTTTAAAAGATAAAAAAGAATGGTTAAGACAGGGCGGTGAGATTACGGAAATTTATAAAATTTTAAAGGATTATAAGGATCCTGCAGGAAAAATTGATACCCACTATTTCCATCAGGATTTATTAGTTGCTAACTATATATCTGAACGTAATCCTAAAAGGCATATCGATATAGGATCTCGACTTGATGGTTTTGTTGCACACGTAGCAGCTTTTAGAACTATTGAAGTTTTTGATATTAGACCAATGCGAAAAAATCTCCATAAAAATATAATTTTTAAACAAATGGACATAAATGATATAAATATGCACGAAAAAGCTGATTCCGTATCCTGTCTCCATGCAATTGAACATTTTGGCTTAGGTAGATATGGTGATAATATTGATATCAATGGACATAAAAAGGGGTTAGATAATCTAATTTCTATAGTAAGTGACGGTGGTATTTTATATGTTAGTTTCCCAATTGGAAATTTCGATCAAGTCGTTTTTAATGCACACCGTATTTTCCAACCAAAAAGCATTCTTGGATATAACTGTGTATCAAAGAATCTGAAGCTAATTAATTTTGATTATATTGATGATGATGGTATAGTCCACTCAAATGTAAATATCCATATACATCAAATTGATACTATCTATGGATGTGGCATCTATACATTTCAAAAAAAGAAAAATAATATTCAATATTAAATCTTAGACTGACACTATCAAAAGGTGGTGCTCTTAAGATAATCAAACAATCTCAACAAATATGTGATATTTTTTTTATAAGACCTAATTTAGGAAATTAATTGTTAGGTACTAAATGATAAGGAACGTATTGAATTGCGGAGGGGGAGGGATTCGAACCCCCGAAGGGCGTAAACCCTTGCTGGTTTTCAAGACCAGTGCATTCAGCCAGACTCTGCCACCCCTCCGACGAGAAAATTTCATTTGAAAATGCTACTGTCACGTTTTTGTCACATTTTCATAATTTTCAATAAATTCTTTTGGATTGCCCTAAATTCCATACAATCCTACAAAATTTAGACTGGGATATTACGGAAAGACTAACAAACAAAAAACACCACGAATTTGTGGCGGGATGATTTACTATTTGTATGACCTAACTTTATGATTAACAATTGGGGAATCTATTATTATAATATTGTAAATATTCTATAACTATCATTATTTTACTCACAGAAAAAATTGGGAGTTAAATATGCATAAGAACTTTTTTAACTTAATTTTTAGATTTTTCATTACCACATTATTAGGAGCATTTCTTTCTGGTCAGCAATTAGACTCGCAAGATATTGCATATAATGAATTGAGAGATATTGTTGAGACAGCATCTAGATCCCAACAGGTAGTTTGGTTGGAGGACTTTACCGGTATTAACTGAACATACTGCCCTGCCGTGAGTTTCGCGGTTGATAGACTATTGCAAGAATACCCCCAAACTCTAATGAGTATTGAATGGCATAGTGCTGCTCTTACATATTCAGATACTATTGATTTCCCAATTCCTGAAGCTTATAATTATAGATCCAGTCTTTACGATGTTAATGGAATACCTCATAACCAGTTCAATGGTATATATGAATTCGTGGGTGGAGCGAGTAATTGTGCCTGGCAACAATTTTATGAGAACAGGACAGAAACATATGAAGAATTAATTCAGCAAGAATCACTATATGAAATAGACCTTGAAGGAGAGCTCATAGATTCAACATTTAATTATAGTGTAGTCGTTTCTTTAGAAGATGACACAGATATGGATAATATGATACTTGAAATATTTGTTGCTGAAGATAGTATTAATGCTCTCTGGAGTGCATGCGACACCTGGCATATGACTCGTAATGTAGCCCGCGCCTATCTAACTATGGGGGAAGAAAACCAACTTCCTATTACTATAACTAATGCAGGAGAGAGTCAAGTTTTCAGTGGATCTTTTCAACTCTCGGACGCATGGGTTGACTCCATGGTAAAACTGATTGCAGTAGTCCAAAATTGGGGAGATCTTGATGAAGATGAGAATCCAACATATGAAATATTTCAAGCTAATTCTGGTAAAATTTTCAACATTCCATTGGATAGAGATTATGATGGTGTAGCAAATCTAGAAGATAATTGCCCAGATGATCCTAACCCTGATCAGGAAGATCTTGATGGTGATCTGATCGGTGATGTGTGTGATCCATGTAATGGTCTTGTTTATGTCCCTGGTAATGTAAATGGTGATGCAAATGAGGGATACCAGCCTATCATTGATGTGAATGATGTTTTGTTTCTTGCGGATTATATAGAAGAGCCGGTAATGATTAATGATTGCCAAGTGCTTGATATTTTAATTGATGAGACTATCAATGATTGGGACTTGTTGGTTCTTGTTGATATGGTAATGAATGGTGGAAATTAAGATATCATTGATGATATTCTGAAATTATCATCCCCAAAAAAACCACGTATGTGAGAGCTGTATATATTAACATTATCAACCGATGTGGGAGTTAATTGAATTTGTAAAATGTAGAATAACAATAATTACAAATTGGTTGCCAGTTTATAAAATTTTATTATTGACTTATCTATTCATTCCTGTGATTATCATAACGTATTATCGAAATAAGAATACCCAAATACAACCAATGATTTTAGCAACCACTTTATTAGTAATTTGGTTAATCCAAATGTTATTGTGGAATAAAGGCTACAATATTTATTACAAACATTAAGATGGTTTAGATTGGACAGATTACATATCATTCCACAAACATAAAACCCCAAGAATGTAGAAATTTTATATTGGACTATTGTTTGATAGAATTAATATAATCAAAACATGATTCAAAATCACCTCTGTGCACAATATAATTTTTCCGCATATTAAGTTTGTGATTATACATGGGGTCGTAATAGTAATAAAGCAAGGCATGAATCCAGTCTTCATGCTTTTCTAAAGAATTTGTGGCAAAAGCATCCTCTATTAATACGTGTGTTTTTTTAAACAATACACCACCCAGTCTCCTTTGTATTTTTTGAAGTGCAGTTAAATAATTATCTCTTAGCATCAATGGTGTCTTAATTTTATTTAGCGCTAAAATTATATATTCATTTACAATATTATGTACTCGTTCTTCTATCTTAATATCCATTACAATTAAATCTGACGTCTGCATCTTATCATACCATATTTTTGGTAGAGTTGCTTTGCCTATCTTTTTGCTTTCATCTTCAAGTAGAATATTAGAACAATGATTATTCATATAGTGAAAAGCCAGTGCATTTTCAAAATTCGCACAAGATAACTGTGCAGTGTTTGTGCTACCAAATGCTGAACCGCGATGATTCGCAATAGCCTCGATATCAATAGCTTGATTAAAATTATTTAGCAGTACGGTTTTTCCAGAACCAGTCAGCCCTCCAAGTATAAACCATTTTTTCTTATAAATTTCATTATCAGAGTATTGTTGTAATATTTTATTGCGCACTTTTTTATAACCGCCAGAGATTCTATCTACTGTTATATTTTTTTCAAATAACCACTCTTGAGCCAATTTAGATCGAAGTCCACCTCTATAACAAAATATTGAGCAACCTTGATTTGAATTAATATGATTTTTCCAATCAATAATTCTATTATTTTTCAGACTGCCTGATACTAATTGTAAACCAAGGTTTATCGCAGCCTTTTGTCCATGAACCTTATATTCTTTGCCTACACTTTCAAACTCATGATTCTGTAAAATGGGAATGTTTACACTATTTGGAATAGTACCTTTTTTATATTCTTTTTCAGACCTGAGATCAATATGACTGTATTTAAATATATTTAATAAGTCCATTTTATTTCAATAAACCAAAACAGGGTGATATTCATAATCATAACCAAATCTACTAACCATCCATCAAAAAAAACATCCAACATAGACTGGAATTAAGGTCTGGTGTTTTATGAGTATTTTTAGAAATAACTAAATATATAATTCCAGATACTTAAGTTATAAATTGAATATAATGAAAGCTGCCATATTTGTTGATGTCCAAAATATTTATTATACAACCCGAGATACTTTTGGGTGTTCCTTTAACTATAAAATTTTTTGGGATCAGATAGAATCAAAAGATGAAATAATTAAAGCATATGCTTACGCTATCGATAGAGGAGATGATAAACAACAAAAATTTCAATATGCGTTACGATCTATAGGGTTTAATGTAAAACTCAAACCATATATATCTAGAGCAGATGGCAGTACTAAGGGAGATTGGGATGTTGGTATCACAATCGATATCCTTGATTCAGTTCAAGAGGCAGAAAAAATAATTTTGCTTTCAGGCGATGGTGATTTTGATTTACTTGTACGCAAAGTAATAGACCAATATAATTGCATTGTTGATATCTATGGAGTCAAGGAACTAACTGCTAACTCTTTAATCAAATCTGCTTCAACATTTTATCCGATATCAAATAAATTTTTAGTTAACAATTAAAATATGTAACGCAAAAGATTAATTTTCTCCATTCATAACAATTTCTACTAAGAATAGGATATCCCACTGGTTCACATCTCCATCTTCAAGTACATCAAGCATCTGGCATTCATTTCCCAAGCCATCTTCAAGATAATCCGATAGCCCTAATATATCTATAACGTTAATAATTGGATCGTAACCCTCATTTGCATCACCATTGACATTTCCTGGAACATAAACAAGTCCATTGCAAGGATCGCATACATCACCAATCAAATCACTGTCAAGATCTTCCTGTTCTGGATTAAAATCATCTGGGCAATTATCTTCCAGGTTTAAAATACCATCAAAATCTCGATCTGTTGGAATACGATTGATGTTGGATGCAATAGCCTGTTTAACCTCATATGTAACTAAATTTTGTACAATAGCCGTTATAGACAGTAGAGAATCATTCCAAAATTCTAATAATTCGAAAGAACCACTGAATATTTGTGATTCTCCTTCTAGACTAATTGAGATTGGTAGTTTATCATCATCATCCATTGTTAAATAAGCTCTAGCAAGATGGCGAGTATGGTGGTATGCTAAATCGTCATCACTACATGATGTCCAATGACTTTCAACGCTATCTTCAGATACAAACAATTCCAATACTGTGCCACTACTTGATTCAAAATCTTGATCAAGTGTAACAATAGCATTATAATTGAATTGTGTCCCTTCTATATCACCTTCTATCTGGATATCATAGGGGCTTTCTTGACCATTATAACTTTGGAATTGAGCTTCAAGGCCAGGGAAAGTTGCTTCCCAGTTACAATTAGCCCCCCCTCCTGCGCCTTGTTCAAGACCATTCCAGTTGAAGTAAGGTATTCCACTAACATTATACATTGATGCCCTATAACTATATTCAGCATCGATATTAAAATGTTCATACCCACTTGGTGCAAAACCAGGGTTATGCCAAAACAAGGTCATAAGATTATCTGGGTAGGTTAAAAGAAGACTGTCAAACGCGAAACTCACGGAAGGACATGTAGGTCACGTCAACCCTGAAAATTCTTCAGCCCATACAACTTGACCAGTTCGAGATGCATTTTCAACAGTAATTTTTAATTTATCTATAGCAGTCTCAGGAGAAATCAATTTCTGGGGGAAGAGGAACGATATAAAAATAGATAAGAGTAATAATCTCAAAGATTTATTCATAATATAAATATACCAAAATTAATTCTGAAAAAAAATACCACCTCATTATGCTAACTACTACTAAGTAGATTTTGAATATTCTTAAGTACCTTATCTATTTCTTCCATAACTTTCTTAAGTTCATCACCAACAAATTTCACTTCTTTAGGAATATTCTTCAAAATTGAAGTTGTAGCATTCACAGCGCTTATCGCTGCAGGTGCTTGCAATAATTTTAAACTTTTCGCAGCATTAAGCACATCTCCACTAGATTTTATTAAACCAACCGCATCTTGTCCTATAGATTTTAAATCATTTGGTACAGTTTTAAGTGTTTTAGCTCCATCTGCAATACCCGACTTTAAAGTACCTAACTCTTTTCGTAGATACTGTGCTGGATTTATATCATCCGTTGTTATTGTAGAATGAATATTTTTTACATTATTGACTGCCTTACTGGTACCTTTAGATAATTTTTCGGTTGACCAACCCATAGCACCCTTTGGATGTTTATCTATCGCAGCTAAAATCTTATTGCTACCTGCCAACCCATCAGATACCTTCTGGAGTTTTATTTTTAATTCTACTACCTTTTCATTCAATTTAAAGGTTTCATTAACAAACTTATCTATCTCATAATTTCCAATTAGTTTTGGTCTTTTTAATACAAAAACCTCAGCAAGTTTATATTCAGAAGGTAGAGTGGTTTTTATTTTAAAGGTTCCCCAACCTCTGTGCAGTTGTTCAAATGCATTCGCATTATATGGTTCTCCTAGTTTTGGCAATGGTGCAATATTAGTTTTTTCAGAAATTTTTATATCTGCAATATTAAAGGATAATAAATAGTCATTAGCGACTCCATTAATTTCAGAAGATAATTTCACATAGTAATTTTGATTCAAATATTTTTTCTTAGCTAGGACTAGTTCATATTCGATAGGTGTACCAACAGCATCCATATAGGTTCTAAATAGGCGCCCAGAATTATCATTATTTTTCCAGTAAGCTGGTTCATAATCTGGTAGAATAAGAACCAGATCATCCCATTTACTCTCAGATTCTCTTGCATCCTCTTTTGCTTTTGTATTATCTACTTCTTTGATAAACTCAAAATTTGCAAATGGTGGATCAGGGGAATTTTTACTATAGGAAATTTTTCTTTGCAGGCTCGGATATTCAAATTGTCTAAAAATAGTCTCACCCGGCGCAGCTCTCTGATCTTTTTCAAATGTTAATTTCTCTATTCCATGGTGAGTGTTAAAAACTAAATCTCTCCACAAAACCCAAACAACTTCATCCCCTTCATTATCAACAATTATTTCCATTGCATCTTCATTTAGATTAATCTGATATAAAATTTTATTTTTTTTATCAACCCATGTGAAATAAGGGAATGTAACCCCTTTACTATTAGTCCGTTTTTTTGTTTCGAGGTTACTTGATTCACTAATATCATTATCGTTTTGCTTAAGACTTGAGTGCTGAAAATCAAAATCTAAAAACACTCTACTCTGGACCCTATCTATTTGTTTCTGCTTATATACTGTCGGAGCGCAGCCAACAATGAAAAATAAAATAGTACTTAAAATTAAAAAGGGATTTTTAAACATAGGTAACTCCAATTTATATTTTTTGAAATCTTACAGATAGATTTAATAATCATAGATATCATGAAATAAATTGTTCCGTTTTGATAATTATTTTAATAATACCATTTTCTTAGTCTCTCGGTATTCCCCTGCATGTATCTGGTATAGATACATTCCAGCGCTCATTGGCCTGCCATAGTCATTAGTAGCGTCCCAAGTAACAGATCGATAGCCTGCATTTTGGGCCTTATTAATTAGGGTTCTTACTTGCCTACCCATTATATCGTAGATGATAATATTGACATTACCACCATAGGGTAAGTCATATCTCAAAGTTGTGAATGGGTTAAATGGATTTGGATAAGCATTGTGTAGATTATAGGTAAGCGGAGCTATTCGATTAATAACGGATACTTGCTCACAGGCAGTGGTGTCCTGCTCTCCTAAAAATTCCTCAATACAAGGTGGATATGGTGGGCAAAATAGATTCCCAGTGAGATCAAATGATAATTCATCCTCATAATCCAAATTTAAATCACACAATGATTCAGGTATAAATCCAGACAAATAATTATACTCAAACCTTAGCTGCCCAACCTCAGTTAATTCATTAATATTTTCTGGCATTGGTCCTGATAACTGACAATCAACATACGCTCCGCACATAATACTTTTTAAGCGTCCATTCTCCCATTCTTGGAGACCTAATTCTAAAGGCTCTACCATACCATCTCCATCTGAAAAGCTATATCCTTGCCCATCGATTAATTGCGAGGTCCATGAATCTAGATTATCCATAGAAGGATTTGGAGAACCACAATGATCGTTCCAATCTTCACAATCTAAATCAATACCACTTTCATAACTATTATCTATCATATTTTGTAGAATAGCTAAATCATTATCAAAAAAACAGTGGCCATTGATTTCTACAAAGCCACTATCACACTCACCTACAGATATTATATCAGGAGCACCGAGGCTACCGTCATCCCTCAAACAATGTGAAAAAATCGAGCCACTCTCTGACCAAGATATAAATACACAGTTCGCTCCTTTACCTGTAGCTAAGTCCGATTTCTGAGTATTTGAATTAGTGATTATCGCTAAATCATTTTCCCATATCGAGTTACCTAGAGAGTCCAATCTTTTAGAAAAAATATTACCACTCATATTTGGGCTTTGTTCGAGATATGAAACAATCATTCCATTGCCAAATTCTGATATAGAAACATCAAGATAGTCGTAGTTACTATTCATCTCTACAACAGATATACCATTTTCACCCCATAGATGACTCCCAGTGCTATCAATCAGTTGCGCGGATAATCCACGTTGAGACTGGCTCCCATTTGCTTCTCTCCAAACAGCCATAATTTCCTCAGTACCTTCAGTAACTCTTAATATGGGTGACATTCTAAAATTATTCGAATTTCCTGAAAGATCGACACCCCCATCCCAAAGTGATTCACCTTCCTCTGTTAACGATTCAGCTATTGCATTTTGAACATTCCCTGCTAATTCTGTCCATGCACTGACGCTTGTACCTCCTGGTGTCGAAAGCAATTGCTGCGACCAATTACCCATTGGGAATGAAACTGGCCCAACTATCAAAGCAGGTTCTGCCCAAACTGGTTCACCATCCAGACTATATTTTTGCATAAAAATTTCACTATATATTGGCCACCCAGAAGACTGTCTCAGCCATTGGAACAGTATCTCATTCCCCTCACTAAGGACAGATTGAGGTGAAATCAAAAATTTAGTATCATCTTGGTGTATTATTCCTTCGCCCCACAGCAAAGCTCCGTCTGGTGAAATACGTTGGAATAAAATCTCACCATCATTATGAGAACAATTAACAATCACACTATTGTCATCAAGAATTGTTAATCGGGGAGACATGTTACTTGTACTAGAATTTGTAATTGCGATACCATCCGCACCCCATAACATGGTACCCTCTGGAGAAATTTTCCATGCATACACTTCCCAACTCCCAGTCCGCTGATCTACAGTTGATATAATGGCATTATCCTCTCCATCAATGGCTATATTGAGGTGGTATACTGCAATCCAAGATGCATTATTATTGTTACTGACCAAAAGCCCTGTGTCACCAAATTGTGCTATCCCTAAATGGTCAAATCGTTGGATATATACATAATAATCTCCATCTGTTATCCAGGCAATGAATACGCCTCCATCTGAAGTCGCTGCTAGCTGTGGTTGGATCCCGTCACCAAGTAACTGAGGTGATGAAAAGTCACTTGACCATTGCGCGGATAAGAATGTAATTAAGAGAAACTGAGGAAATATTTTTATTATCATATCCTCCATAATTACCAGTGTGAATGTAATCACCAATCAGATTGAAGATACCTTGATTGGAGAATCAAAAAAAACTATCACTACAATCTACCACCAAAATCTCACAAATAAAATATATCACGAATTTGTGGATCCATGCATTTAGTAACCTGTTTATTTTGTAATAAGTAGATGCGATGCAGTAGCTAATTAAACCAGACTCCTATGCCTCTTTTCCGTAATTCATTGCCAAGCATTTCTTCAATTTGTTCTGCATCTTTTCTTGTCGGAATAGGGTTGTATTTTTCATAAAGGTCAGGCATTAGTCTTAAACCATATAATTTTGCATATTTATTTGACTTATAGCCTTCCTTATGTTGCTCAAATCTTATTTGAGGATCTCGGTATGATTGTCCAACATAGGCACAACCATTTCCTTTTATATATCCAGGATTTTTTCTACGAAACTTTTTATGATCAGCAACTTTAGTTTCTAATTCAATTACATATACAAAATATTTCGCCACCTTTTAAATCTACCTATCAACTCACAAACATAAAACCTTTAGACTTTCTTTTACTAAGGACTTTCTTTATAATTCAAAGATCATAAAATGAAAATTATAATTACATTAGAATTAGATACAAATCCAAACCAAAAATCAATTCTTGATTTACCTCGATAAAAAACAAATTTCAGAGATGGTTTCCATGAAAGAAGCCATCAATGCTATGAAGACTGCTTTCATCCAGTTAAGCAGTGGTGATGCCCATGTGCCTACTCGCTTGAGTTTGGATTTTCCTGATAAAAGTGCCACATCGCTGATTATGCCTGCCTATGCCATTGGCAGTCCCTACTATTGCGTGAAAATCGTATCAGTGAATTATGCAAATCCCGACAAAGGTCTGCCACTGATTCATGGTGTGGTACAAGTTTTTGATGCTTCAAAAGGGAACCACTTAGCGACCTTTGATGGAGAGTCTATTACAGCGATTCGAACAGCGGCAGCATCTGGACTGGCCACAGAGTTCATGGCAAAAAAGGATGTCACTATTTGTGCAATTTTCGGGACAGGTATTCAAGCTGCTTCTCATATTGAAGCGATCATGGAAGTTCGGGAAATTGAAAATTTCATTATATTCAGCCGCAATTATGACACTGCTGAAAAATTTTGCAATACACATTCCAAAATGGCCAATTGTGAAATTGGAACTCCAAAAACATTAAAAGAAGCGAATATAATTTGCACAACTACACCATCTCATTATCCACTGATTGAATTTGGCGATATTAAATCTGGTTGTCATTTAAATGTCATTGGGTCACACCAGCCAATGATGAGAGAGGTTTCTTCAGATATAGTTATCCAGTCTAAGGTCATTGTTGACCAAATCAAATCCTGTAAAAAAGAAGCAGGGGACCTCATAATTCCGATGGAAGAAGGGCAATGGTCCTTTGAGGAAATCCATGGTGAATTGGGGCATATTATAGCTGGTGAACTCCCTGCCCGAGAATCAAAAAATGAGGTTACTTTATTTAAATCGGTGGGAAATGCTATTCAAGATCTCGCCATGGTAACTTTGATACTAAAAAAATTGAATTATGATTAAGATAAACAAACTGGAAAATTGGCAAGCACCTGAGGATTGGTCTGAGATTCAAACTATCGA
>CAZEER010000060.1:0-6847 GCA_964511215.1 uncultured bacterium
TTGTAAGTCCCGTGACCTTTATTACGCCTATTGTTATTGAAAAATCAGTTCTTGAAACAGACTATGATGGTGATAGCCTTATGAATACAATCGAAGATATCGCCAATAATATTATCGTTGACCAAGAAGATTATGATGAATCATTTAACCACTGGCGTGGTGCAATAGAGGGTGTAGTTGCCATGGATACAATTCCAGGTTATACACCACCAGTGGTCGTTGGATATATTAATTATGGAGAAGTAGACATGTGGGGTTATGATGCAAGCATAACTGCTCTTATTAATCTGGAGTGGTCACTGGATCTGACTTATTCTCATCTGGGTATGACAGAATTTTTAAATCCTATTACAAACTCTAAAGATCCCATTAACGCACCCCGACATAAAGTCGGAATGAAATTTCAATATAACCCAAGGCGCTGGCCTGCCACCGCTTCATTAAATGCTCGGTACGTAGATGGGTTTAAATGGTCATCCGGCATTTATTTTGGGAATATCAAACCCTATACAATATTTGACATTCACTTAGGCTATGAAATTAATAAATACCTAAAAATGAATTTTACTGTTTCGAACCTGTTAGACCATAAACACACTGAGATTATCGGTGGTCCATCACTGGGACGAGTTATGATTTTAAGACTACAAACGAAATTCTAATTCAAAACAAAAATCTGATCAACCTGATGTGATTGCACATGGGATGTTAATCATGGGATCTCTAGAGTACGCATTAATCGATAACATCAACACAATGATAAAAAATTAACTGGTTATTCAATTATAGATATATCATGAATACACAAAAAAAAGAAAAAACCATTAATCGATTCACCCAACATGCAGGTGTTGAATTTCCTATTATATGTGGCGCAATGTACCCTTGCTCTAATCCGGAACTGGTAGCTTCAGCATCAAAAGGTGGTGGAATGGCTATCCTGCAACCAATAAGCCTTACATATGTACATGGTTATGATTTGAGAGAAGGAATTAAATATATTAGGTCCCTTACAGATAAGCCCATAGGGTTTAATGCGCTCATTGAAAAGGGAAGTAAAAAATATATAAACCGTATGTCTGCTTGGATTGATATAGCTCTTGAAGAAAATATTCGTTTTTTTGTCACATCTCTTGGTAAACCAGATTGGGTCTGTGAAAAAGTTCATCAGGTAGGGGGTTTTGTTTATCATGATATTATAAACCGTCTCTGGGCACAAAAGGGTCAAGACTGCGGTGTAGATGGACTAATTTGTGTAAATAATCGTGCTGGAGGACACTTAGGTAATGACTCAATGGAAAATATGTATAATGATCTCCATGACTTAGGACTACCTTTAATATGTGCCGGTGGAATAGGGAGTGAAAATGAATTATCGGAAGCAATAGATATAGGTTATGATGGCGTCCAAATGGGAACACGTTTTATTGCAACCACGGAGTGTAATACACCTGAAGACTATAAGAATGCAATTGTAAATTCCTGTGAGGATGATATTGTTTCAACTACCAGAATTACTGGTGTACCTATATCTGTTATTAAATCAAATAATTTTAAAAAGGAGAATTCTTGGCTAATGCAAAAGTTACTAAGAAGTAGATTTAAACATCAGGCTAGAATGATGTTAAATCTTAATACCTTTTTACGTTTAAAATATTTATCAAGGAATAATAATTCGAAAAATATTCAAAAAAAGAAACAATACTACTCAGCGGGTAAAAGTGTCCATACTGTAGAGAGTATTGAATCGGCAACAATGATAATGCGCAGACTCGGTGAATCTTTATCTATAAATAAAGAGTAGTAATACTATGTACGATAAGAAAAAAATTAGAATTGGCTGCGCGTCGGCATTCTGGGGTGATACTTCTACAGCTGCAAAACAACTAGTGCAACAAGGAAACCTTGATTACCTAGTTTTTGATTTTTTGGCAGAAGTCACTATGTCCATTCTTGCGGGTGCTAAAATGAAAAACCCTGACATGGGATATGCAACTGATTTTGTAAAACAAATCGGTCCTCTTTTGGGACAGGTTAAAGAAAAAAAGATTAAAATACTATCCAATGCTGGCGGAATAAACCCTGATGCTTGCAAAATAATATTGCAAAACAAGGCAAAAAAAATGGGAATAAAATTAAATATTGCAGTTGTGAGCGGCGACAATCTGACATCGCAACTTTCTATACTTAAAGAGGAAGGAATTACTGAGATGGAAAGTAATGATCCTCTCCCCGATTCATGTTTAAGCATCAACGCATACCTTGGGGCACCAGGAATTGTAAAAGCATTAGAGCAAGGAGCAGACATTGTAATCACTGGTCGATGTGTTGATAGCGCATTGGTCCTTGCACCTCTCATGTATGAATTTAATTGGAGCGAAGCAGACTATGACCTTCTTTCAAGCGGTAGTCTTGCAGGACATATAATCGAATGTGGTGCCCAATGCACTGGAGGCAATTTTACAGATTGGGAAAAAGTGCAAGGATTTGATGATATGGGTTTCCCTTTTGTTGATGTTTTTCCAAATGGAGAATTTATTGTTTCCAAACCAAAAGGCACTGGAGGAATGGTCACTTTCGGTACAGTAGCTGAACAGTTTCTCTACGAAATAGGAAATCCGGCAGAATATATACTGCCTGACGTAGTATGTAACTTTACTGAAGTAACCATTGATGATTTAGGCTCTGACCAAGTAATGGTCAAAGGAGCAAAAGGTTTTCCCCCCACAGATCATTATAAAGTATCGGCGACCTACATGAATGGATATCGTATAGCAGGTACATTGGTAATTGGCGGAAAGAATGCAAAAAGAAAAGGCAAAATAATTGCAGAAGCAATACTAAAAAAGTGCTCACGTATCCTAAAAGAGAATGATTATACTCCTTTCACAAATACTTCATATGATCTACTTGGATCTGATTCAATCTATGGATCAAAACAATCTCGAGTTAATTCAAAAGAGATTGTCTTAAGAGTATTAGCTAGGCACCCAAAAAAGAAAGCCTTAATAATTGTATCAAGAGAAATGGCTCAAGCTGCTACCGGAATGGCTGCAGGTGTGATGAATTACCTAGGAGGTCGCCCACCGGTATCGCCCTCCATTCATCTTTTTTCTTTTTTATTAAGAAAAGACCAGGTTGATATTAAAATGGATATCAATGGTAAATCAATTTCAATTTACCCAAAGACAAATGGAGGATATAATACTTCTACAGCTAAAAAAGATTCTGATACGAATAAAACAATTGAAACAGAGTTTTATACTCCACTTATCAACCTTGCATATGCTCGAAGTGGAGATAAAGGTGACCATGCCAATATTGGCGTGATTGCAAGGGAACCTCATTATTTCCCTTTTATCGATAGCGCTCTAAGCGCGGATTCCACATCACACTATTTCAGGCATGTTTTAAAAGGTCACGTTTTAAAATGGAAAGTTCCAGGAATAAATGGAATTAATTTTCTTTTAAAAAATTCTCTTGGTGGTGGCGGGATGGCAAGCCTAAACATTGATCCTCAAGGTAAATGCTATGCACAGCAACTGCTTGAGTATCCTGTACCGGTATCCAAAGAAATTTTAGAAGAGATAGAAAAGCAATGACAGTATCCATCGTGCGAAAAGCTAGAGAAATTGATGGGGGAAATTTGCAGGCACAAGAGCAAGAAACCTTAGAACTATTTAATCTTTTTCCCAGCATTATTACAAATCAAAACACCATATATTGAAACCCAATAGTTTTGGCATTGCCAGAATTTAATAAAAGGATAATACTATGACATTCCTTCCTGAAACAAAAAATTGCATCCTCGATCTGGAAGATGGTTGGTTAACCATTTGGTTTAATCGGCCCGAAAAACGTAATGCCCTTTCTGATGGATTATTAAAAGATGTAAAATCCACATTAAAATCGGTGGAGAAAAACCGATCTGTTAGAGGAATACTTTTTCGAGGGAAAGATGGTTTTTTTTGTGCTGGAGCAGATCTAAAAGGCTTTAAAAAAATTGTTTCAGGAGTAGAGGGCGCTAGGGAATTAGCGATTAAAATGAGTACCCAGGTCGGTGCTATTTTTGAACAAATTAGCAAAACACCTCAAGTTACTGTTTCAGCAGTAGAGGGCGCTGGAATGGCTGGTGGTTTTGGAATTGCATGCGCAACAGATATCCTAATTACTATGAAAGACGCACGCTATGCTCTCACTGAAACAAAGATTGGGTTAACACCTGCACAGATTGCACCCTACGTTTTAAACCGTTTGGGTTTTGCTCAAGCAAGAAAACTTATGCTCTTAGGAAATACATTCAACGGACAAAAAGCATTTGAAATGGGCATGGCTGACTATATCGCTGATAATGAAGAAGAATTAAACTCTCACATAAATGATATAAAAGAACAGGTTAAAAAATGTGCTCCCAATGCCATTGCAGTTACTAAAAAAACTATTTCAGCAAATCATGCTATTGACCTTAAGATAGCCGCTGAATTATTTTCTGACTGTATAGTACACGAAGAAGGTCGCGAAGGCCTCACTTCATTCTTTGAAAAAAGAAAACCCTATTGGAACATGAAAAAATAAAAATGAAATTAACTGAAGAACATCAATCACTTTATAAAACCGTAAAAGATTTTGCAGTAAATGAAATCAAGCCCTTTGCAGAGGAGTGGGAAAAAGATGGGAAATTTCCAGCCCATGCACTTTTCAAAAAAATGGGGAATCTCGATCTTCTAGGTATAACAAAAAATCAAGAATCAGGAGGTATGGGACTAGACTACAGTTATGGAATGGTCTTTGCTGAAGCATTAGGTCATGGATTGGATAGCGGCGTAGTGACAAGTATTGGTGTGCAAACAGACATGGCGACACCAGCACTTAATATATTTGGTTCCAAGGAATTGAAGGAAGAATTTTTAAGACCTGCAATTACAGGTGATTATGTTACATCAATTGCTGTAAGTGAGCATGGTGGAGGATCTGATGTCGCTGCGCTTAAGACCTTTGCGAAAAAAGATGGAGACGACTATATCATAAATGGTCAAAAAATGTGGATAACTAATGCCACACAAGCTAATTTTTTCTGCACCCTAGTAAATACCAGCGAAGGATCACCTCATAGAAACAAATCACTAATTATTATTCCTTCGGATATTTCGGGTGTTAGTGTTGGTAATAAAATTGATAAATTAGGACTGCGTTCATCAGATACTGCTCCTATATATTTTGATAATGTAAGGGTACCGCAAAGATATCGCATAGGGAAAGAAGGCGATGGTTTTATGATGCAGATGCAACAATTTCAAGAAGAACGAATTTTTCTTTCTGCTAGCTCCCTTATAGTTTTAGATGACTGCATCAAACAAACAATTGATTTTTGTAGTGAACGGCGCGCATTTGGGAAAAAAATAATTGACAACCAATCCATACAATTTCGATTAGCAGAACTTCAGACTGAGATCGAGGCCCTACGTGCTCTTATTTATAGAGCATGTGAAGAATTTGTTGAAGGTAAAGACATGATCTATCTTGCTTCAATGGCGAAATTAAAAAGTGGTAGGTTGATCCGGGAAGTTGCAGATACTTGTCTCCAGTATTGGGGAGGGATGGGCTTCACTTGGGAAAACCCTTTGTCAAAAGTCTACCGAGATGGTCGACTGATATCAATAGGAGGTGGTACAGACGAGATGATGTTAGGAATCATTTGCAAACAAATGGGTATTTCAAGGAAAAATTAAATGAAAGATAATTTTTTGATTTGATAGGAATAGTCATGGATTTTAAAGCATTAATTACATCACAAAAAGCAGATGGCACATTTGAAAATAAAGTTGAAAAAAAATCTCTTAATGATTTACCCAATGGTGATCTATTAGTTAGAGTTGAATATTCTTCTTTAAATTATAAGGATGCACTTTCAGCATCAGGAGTAAAAGGCATTACAAAAGAATATCCACATACTCCTGGTATTGATGTAGCAGGAATTGTTGAAAAATCTGAGAACAATAATTTTGATTATGGAGAAAAAGTAATTGTTAGTGGGTTTGACCTCGGAATGAATACAAGTGGTGGGTTTGCCGAATATGTTCGTGTTCCTAGCAGTTGGGCTGTAAAATGCCCAGATTCCCTTAGTACTAAAGATTCCATGATGATCGGTACTGCAGGATTAACAGCTGGATTATGTATAGCAGAGATAGAAAACCAAATCTCATTAGATGGGCTGAAGGTAGTAGTAAGTGGCGCAACAGGCGGAGTTGGTTGTATAGCAGTAAAACTTCTATCCTTACTAAATGCTGAAGTAACAGGGATAACAGGAAAACAAGGACAAGACCATTTTTTACAAAATATTGGTTGTTCTGAAATTATTCAAAGAGAAGAATTTATTGAGTCTACCCGCGTACCTCTAAATAAAGGTCTATATGATGCTGCCGTAGATGTAGCAGGAGGTAATATGCTTTCTTGTATTATTGCGAGTATGAAATATAATGGTATAATTACTGCCTGTGGAAATGTCGCAGGGCCTAAGTTTGAGACAACCGTTTTTCCTTTTATTTTAAGGGGTAATCGATTAATTGGAATTGATTCTGCTACTAGTTCAATAAGATACAGAAAAAAAATATGGAATAATTTTTCATCAATTTGGAAATTAAACAACCTGAGTGATATTTGTAAAATAGTAAACCTAAATGATTTAATTGCTGAAATTGATAAAATATTATTAGGTCAACAAATTGGCAGAATAATAGTAGAAATATAATTTATTAATTATAAAAATGGTCGAATATTTAGATGCTATAGATAAACATTTCCTAATTTGGATACATCAGCATTTTTCTAATTCTATATTTGATTTAGT
>CAZEER010000060.1:6947-10942 GCA_964511215.1 uncultured bacterium
GGTAAATGGAGTATGCCATCTAATCATGCTGCAAATATATTTACATTCTCAGTAATCTTAGGTTATTTTTATGAAAAAATTAAGATACCTCTTTTTAGTCTGGCTTTCTTGATTGCTTTTTCACGTGTTTATGTTGGAGTACACTATCCTGGCGATGTAATTGTAGGTTTTTTTATTGGCTATTTTATAGGATGGGTACTCTTAACGTTATGGATAATTTTAAAAATGAGAGAACTAAAACGAAGGCGGACTTGGATCTGGTATGAAGGTGACCCTCCAGTTTTCAATACTTAATTTGGAAGTACATCTTTAGGAGGCTTAACACCAAATGATGAAAAACCATCTTCCCTTTTAGGCAATTTTATTTCTCCGTGTTTTGATTCAAATTTCCTAATATTATCATTTAAAGCACCCAGAAATGCTTTTGCATGTTGGGGAGCCATAATAATTCGTGAATGGACTTTTGCTTTTGGCACTCCAGGTAGTATTCTTGTGAAATCCATAACAAATTCTGCTGGAGAATGAGTCACTACAACAAAATTGGCATATTCACCTGCACTGATTTTTTCATCCAACTCAATATTGATTTGTTGGGTCTTTTTTTCATCCTGATTCATTATTAATTAGGCCCCCTTTTTTGTAGAAAAATCTCTTTCATTAAATTCTTCCCAATCATTATTAATACCTTCAAACTGGGTATAATCCTTTATACCTTCATCTTCTTCAATATTTTTTGGATGAAGTTCATTCTCATAAATGTTAAAAAGATCTTTTTTCTTCTCAAATTCAGCTGGATCTCCTTCTTCTTCTTTTGTTTGATCTAAATCATCTACATCATCACTATAAACTTGTTGATCAAAAAAATCTAAATTCTCAACTATTCCATTTGCCATAAGGAATTCCAAAAAATCAAGATAACGCCTATCTTTCAGATCAACGTTACAATTAATACACTTAAGAGAATCTTTAAGATCTATCTCATTAATAGTATTTTCACAAACCGGACATATAATGCCTTCAAGCATTTGTTTTCCTCTCTAAAATCAGCGACGAATATAGTTGACAGTTATTGAGGTGGCAATCATTTTACCCAAGGAAAAAATATTTTATTAATACCTATTTAGGTGATACCGAGCATGCGCTCAATCATTATATAATTTTCCTCTAAAAATCCATTTTTCTGTGGTTCTATCACTATAGAATATAATTGATCAGGGAATACTGTCTCAAAGCCTACTTTAATAGGAATATCTAATTCCATACTCAGCAAGGATAATGTCTGATTTACTGATTGATTAAGATCAATGAGAGCATCATACTTAATAGAATTAATTTTATCAATAATATTCTTAGATATTACTGCACCAAACCAATTAAAATCTCTATCATTTAACAAAATCATTTGCGGTAACAATTCATCCTGATAATAATTTAATCCATCTTCATGTAATACATAATCAATATGTAGATTGTTATTTCTAAATCTAGGTTTAATGAAATGTGCTGCCACTTGTGCAAGATGTTTTTCTGATGGTAAAAAATATAAAACTTTTTTTACCCCTTTACCTTTTTTACTGATTTTTATAAGGTTCTCTGGCTTAACACTAGACCTAAAAAATTTGTACCATATTACGAGTAACTTAATTCGTAAAGGAATTTTCATTGTAGAATATAATTACTAGACATCCATTCTAAAACTAAAGTGTAATAGTAATTTTAAATTAATAAATGTATAAATTTGGCTTTCAATGGAACACTAAAAATATATGTCACTAAATAAAAAATTACTATGGGGTGGTTTAGGCTGGGTATTTGGCGGTCCAATAGGAGCAATTTTGGGTTACACTTATGCTTCGCTAAGTGAAAATGAAACTTCTCGATGGTCTAGTGTACATTCAGGTAGCGCATCAAAGTCTAAAACTAAACATGGAGATTTTGTAGTATCTGTTTTAGTCCTTTTTGCGAAAGTAATGAAGGCTGATGGGAAATTATTGAAATCTGAATTAGACTATGTCAAGCAGTTTTTAAAACAACAATTTGATCTTCAGAAAACTCGAGATTTGATGAACCTCTTTAAAGATATTCTTGAACAAGATTATCCATTAAAAGATGTCTGTCGTCAGATTCAACGATCTATGGACCATCCAAGTAGACTCGAATTAATCCATATTTTATATGGATTATCTGCTTCTGATGGTCATGTACATCCTGCTGAAATACAAGTTATAAAAACGATCTCAAATTATCTCAATATAAATAACAATGATTATGAATCAATCAAGGCCATGTTTGCTAAAGATGAAAAAGCAGCATATAGAGTTCTTGAGGTTTCTCCCTCTGCATCAAATGACGATATTAAACGTTCGTATAGAAAAATGGCAAATAAATACCATCCCGATAAAGTCAGTCATCTAGGTAATAAAATGCAAAAGATAGCAAAAGAAAAATTTCAAGCTGTTAACAATGCGTATCAAGCAATAAAAAAAGAAAGACATTTCAGATGAAGAAAGAGTTCCCTGGTCAATTCCCATATACACGCGGCATTTATAAAAACATGTATAAGGACAGAAAATGGACCATGCGTCAATATGCAGGTTTTACATCTGCCGAAGAATCTAATCATCGATTTCATAATCTTTTAAAGCAAGGAGTCAAAGGCCTATCTGTTGCTTTCGACTTACCTACACAGATTGGTTACGATTCTGATCATATCATGGCTGATGGAGAAGTAGGGAAAGTAGGGGTTCCCATCTCAATATTGAATAATATGACAAAGCTATTTGAAGGTATACCTCTTGATAAAGTGTCTACTTCTATGACAATCAATTCAACTGCACCTATGATATTAGCCTATTTTATTTCTGCTGCTGAAAAGCAAGGAGTTGCACCAAATAAACTCAATGGTACAATACAAAATGATATTCTAAAAGAATACTCTGCAAGAGGGACATATATATATCCTCCAGAAGCATCGATTCGACTAACTACAGATGTTATGGAATTTTGTGAAAATCATCTCCCAAAGATGAATTCTCTTTCAGTATCAGGGTACCATATTCGCGAGGCTGGGAGTTCAGCCGAACAAGAGCTTGCATTTACATTTGCCAATGCGATTGCCTATGTTGAAGCAGCAATTAAAAGAGGTCTAGATCCCAATAAATTTGGATCTAGAATGTCATTCTTTTTTAATGCACATAATGGCTTTTTACAAGAGATATCAAAGTTTAGAGCAGCCCGAAAATTATGGGCAACAATTATGAAAAAAAGATTTTTAGTGAAAAATGAAAAAGCACTGTACTGTAGATTTCATACTCAGACAGCTGGATCTACATTAACTGCCCATCAAATTAATAATAATATAGTTAGGACTACTATTCAAGCAATGTCTGCGATACTAGGTGGGACCCAATCACTTCATACCAATAGTAAAGATGAGGCCCTAGCTTTGCCAACAAATGAATCAGCCCAACTTGCATTAAGGACACAGCAAATTATAGCTTATGAGAGCGGCGTTACTGATTATCCTGACCCATTTGGTGGTAGTTATGTAATTGAAGAAATGACCCAAAATTTATTTGATAGTGTAATGAAGATTATAGAAAAAATAGATGCAATGGGTGGAGCAATTATTGCCATTAGTAATGGCTATATAGAGAATGCAATCGCCAATAGCGCTTATGAATTTCAAAAAAAGATTGAAAATGGAGAAAAAATTATTGTTGGCACCAATAAATATGAGATTGATGAAGAATCAAGTACAGAATTATTAAAAATTGACTCTTCTAAAGTAAATTCTCAGATAGATGATTTAGTACAATTTAAATTTACCCGAAATAATGATCAGGTTAAGAATCAATTAAATAATTTAGGTTTAGTTGCAAAGACAAATGATAACCTCATGTCTACAATTATAGACTGTGTGAAAAATGACTGTACCCTTGGAGAAATTTCAGATACATTGCGCAGAGTTTTTGGTGAATATTAAGAAATACAAT
>CAZEER010000060.1:11042-13410 GCA_964511215.1 uncultured bacterium
GCACGAATAACACTAAAAATTCACACTCCAGCACAAGTCATAGTCGGGACTATACTCGCTATTGGTTTAGCATATTTTGAATTAAAATATCTATTTCTTTAGCAATGATTTTTACAAACCTGATAAAAACTAATTTGCGTACAAAACAATTTGGAAAAGATATTGAATACTACCAACGACTCAAATCAACTAATCGTGAAGCATGGGAATTAATTCAGGTTGACAAAGCAAAACATGGTATGATTATTATAACCGACGATCAATTTGATGGTAAGGGCCGTGGTGGCAATACATGGTTTATGAGCCCTAGCAAAGGTATAGCAATGTCAATAATACTCATCAAAAAATTTTCATTAAATGACGCACTACTAATCCCAATTGCTGCGGGTGTCGCTGTTGCTAAAACCTTATCACATCGAGGTGGCAATCCAAAGCTAAAATGGCCCAACGATATACTTTTAAATAAAAAAAAATGCGGTGGTATACTATGTGAAAGTAAAATTTCCAATCACATTGTGAAAAAAATGGTAATCGGTATTGGATTAAATATCAATGAATCTATTGCTGATTTTCCCAAATCTATAAATAAATCAGCAACTTCGCTTGCAATAGAAACAAAGCATCCAAACCAACGTGAACTTGTTTGCGCCATATTCATTACTTATTTTGAACAATTACTTGATCATTTAGATTCATGTATTAAAGATTGGCTATCTTACTGTGTGCATTTAGATAAACCTGTGTCGTTCAGTTACAATGGATCTAATTATTGTGGAATATTTAAGGGCATTAACCACAGCGGACATGCACTAATTGAGATTGACAGAAAAGAAAAGTTATTCCCATCTATTCTCATTAATTAAGGACTACATGTACTATCGTTTAATTCTTACTCTTTTCTTATCAATAGTATATAATCAAGGACTGCCATATGGAAAGCCTAATTACTTTAATTTCTCTAAAAGTAAAACAATTGAGAAATTAAATATTAATGCTCCTCATTCTTTCTCAACTGGAATTTTTAATTTAATAAACACAAACCAACATAAAGGTAAACTAATTTATTTCTTAGAATTATCTCTTAATAAAGAAGAACCCGTCCAATTTAAACTTATTGATTCTCTATTTGTTGATGGTTCAGAAATCTATTTTATCGATTTAAATACTAATGGTTGGGTTGGTCCATATACCAAAAAAAGCTTTAATCAAAATCCTTTAATTCTTAGTGGGCAATTAAATACAAAAAATATTCTAATAGAATATTCTATACCTCGAGATTTAAACCCAAAAAATCCTATACAATCAATATCCTTGCCAAAAAAATTCAAGAGTAGCTCTATAAATGTAAATACCAATAGAAATCGCGTGCCAAATAATAAAATATTATTGTGCGGTTATTGGCCACCCTCAAATGAAGGTGTGCGTCATTTTAGTACAAACCATTTATTAAACCCAAGTGGGTGGGAAGGTGAAAATTGGGAAAATAGAGGGTATGATATTGTATCTTATTTCCCTTATTTTGATATACCTGATTGTGATGATTGTGGCCAAGGAAATGGTGATTTTGAAGTAGACTACCAAGACACATCTGAAGATTGGTGGAATATCGTTGATAGTATAAACCCCATAGCAATTATTACATTCAGTCGAGGATATATTGATTATAGTTGGGAATTAGAGTGGCAATATTTTAATTATTTTTATTGGACGGCTGACTTTACCGCTCCATATTATCCTACTCCTGCTCCTCCTGATTCTACTATTCCAATGAATGATAGAAGATTTTCCAGCCTTCCAATGGATAGTATAGTTTCAAAAATAGAATCCTCTGGATTAGGGCTCACACCATATATTGATTATACACAGGGCGCTGGGGCATATTTATCTGAGTTTATGGGCTACCATGGAGTTTGGCATAAAGCAAAAATGGATTCTGCAAATTTACCATGTGTTGTTGCTGGGCATGTGCATGTTGGGGGACTAATAGATTGGGACATTGCACGTCAAGCTGTAGATATCACATTAAGAGAAGTAATTACAGTGGTTGATCAATACCAAAATTTACCAGGTGATATAAATAATGATGGAGTAATATCGGTGTTAGATATGATTAGTATTATTCAACATATTTTTAGTAATCAAAATTTAACAACACATCAATTAAATATTGCTGATATAAATAGTGATAATCTTATTGACATATTTGACTTAATATTATTATCAAATATAATTTTAGATTGGTAGATAGTTACTCTTTAAAATATACTCGCAAACCAATCTCCAAATATTAAATGACTTATAAATTTCCCTATAAAGACTATTCATCAGAAATTCAAATATTTGAGCATGAATTATTAGAGCTCCGTAA
>CAZEER010000061.1:0-13303 GCA_964511215.1 uncultured bacterium
GGATCACGATTTATGATATCATGGGTCGTGAAGTCAGGACTTTGTTTAACAACCAACAAAATGCCGGCTATAAATCAGTTATTTGGAATGCTACGAATAACCAAGGCCAGCCAATTTCAGCAGGAGTATATTTATATAGTATTGAAGCAGGAGTTTTTAGACAAACAAAGAAGATGATACTTCTTAAATAACCCTAACCTTTTCACAATATCAAACCCCACATTCGTGGGGTTTTTTGTTTACATGAAGATGGGTAGATTATTAATTATAATGTATCAAAAATAAACTAACAATGAACACAAACAAATCGATTCCATCTAGCTACTATCATGATCCTGAAATACACGAAAAGGAAAAGGTGAAAATCTTTTATTGTAACTGGCATTATGCTGGACACAAAAGTCAGGTTATAAATTCCGGTGATTACTTAACTCTACAGCTTGGCGATGAAAGTCTTATCATTATCAGAGGTGATGATGATCAACTCAAAGGTTTTTTTAATGTTTGCCGACATCGTGCTCACCGACTTCTAACTGGTAGCGGTAGTGTGAAATCAATTACGTGTCCCTATCATGCATGGAATTATACCATAGATGGAGATCTCCATCGTGCACAAAATGCAGATAAAATGATGGACTTTGATAAATCCGAGTATTGTTTATCTCGCTTCCAAGTTACAACCATTTGTGGTTTTATATTTGTGAATCTGGATATTAAAGCAACTCCTTTAAATGCACAGGCGAGTGACTTTGAAAAAGACCTACGGCAGCGTATCTCTTTTCTAGATCGACTAAAGCCCATACATAATGATAGGGGCCGTCCCTCTTCAATAAATGCTAATTGGAAGGTCGTTGTAGATAATTATCTGGAATGTTATCACTGCACAAAGGCACATCCTGCATTTGTGAATTTGATCGATATGGAACATTACCAAATAGAAACCTATGATATTTGGTCACGGCAATATTCGTCATCTGCCAGACCAGAAAACAAAGCATATGAGTTTAATAAAACTGCCATGGTTCAGGATATGTGTTTCTGGTTCCTGTGGCCTACCACTGCCCTGGGTTATCTACCAGGAGTTGAAGCATTATTTGTTAGTTCTATTCTTCCCAATAGTGTGAATAAAACAACTCGAGTTGGTCATTGGTTGAGTGCAGATGGTACAGAATTACCAAAAAATTTCAGTGACTATATGAACAACGTTCTTTTTATGGAAGATATTGCTATTTGTGAATCTGTTCACCTGGGACTACAATCACAATCTTATGATCAGGGGCCTTTTATGATTGATCCAGATCATTCGGGTATTTCGGAGATTGCAGTCAAACATTTTCATGCGCTTATACACAAGTCATTAGGGAAAGATGACCACTAGCAAGTCAAGTCCATACTGGTAGGGTTTTTTATTTGTGAGAGAGGTATATTTGTTTAGATGAGAAATTTGATAACTATTTTCCTTATTTGTAATTCAATTACAAAAAGTGAAAACTATAATCTTCCAACTGATTTTCCAGAAATAACAGTGCACTATAATAACGACTCAGATTCAAGTAATATTTTTATTAGTACATACACTGTCTCTAATCCGGTTGAAAATAATTATATAATAATATTGAATCATTTGGGTGAGACAATATTTTTTAGAAAAAATGAAGGAATTGTCTTTGATTTTAAAGTACAGCCAAACAACTTATTATCTTTTATATCTATTGGGAATAATTCTGAGAATATTGTATATATCATGGACCACACTTATTCTATGGTAGATACAATAAGTTTGGATAATTACTCTTTGGATTATCATGATTTTCAAATATTAGACAATGGTAATTATCTCACACTTGCTAAATCATATCGTATTTTAGATTTGAGTCAAGAATTTGAAGGTGGCTCACCAGCTGCTTTGGTTGAAGACTATATAATATTAGAGCTTGATCAGAATAATAATATAGTTTTTGAATGGAACACATCTGATCATTTTAATATTAATGATGCGCCCCATCTTGATATCACAAGTCAATATATTTATTATGCCCACGCTAATTCGATAGAAGTGGATTACGATGGGAACATACTACTATCATCAAGACATATGGACGAAATAACTAAAATTAATAGACAAACGGGTGAGATAATTTGGAGGCTAGGAGGTAGTAACAATCAATTTACATTTTTAAATGACACTATGGATTTTTATCATTCAATACCGGTGCCATTTTGTTATCAGCATGACGCTCGCAGGTTAGAAAATGGAAATATAACTTTGTTTGATAATGGCAATTGGAAGAATCCATATTTCTCAAGAGCGGTGGAATATGAAATAGATGAGGTAAATAAGACAGCAACACGGATTTGGGAGTACAGGGATAGCTCTTTAGTATATAGCGAATGGATGGGTAATGCTCAAAGATTGGAGAATGGTAATACGATAAGTATTTGGAATACATTTGATTCAACGACCTCAATAATACAAGCCAATTCAAATTCTGAAAAAACCTTCGAACTTTCACTTAACAATATTTTTAACCCTAATTATGATAAGCTAGGTATATGGTCATACAGGGCATTTAGATTTGCATGGGAGGGGAGTGCCGACAGACCCTATCTTTGGTCTGATACAACTCAAAATAATATTTTTAGTCTCAATTTCTCACAGTTTGGAGTAAGCAATATTGTAAAATATTATATTTACCAAGGATTCAATGAGGGTACGATGATTAAAATTGATTCGACTGAAAACAATTATTATACAATACCAATTACTGATATAGAACAAAATAATATTTTTCAAATATCATCAATAGATATCGATGGAATTGAAAGTCCAAAATCAAATGCCGTGTCTTTTGCTACAAGTGGATTAGAAATAGAAAAATCAGTTTTACCCAGTAATGTCATTTTAAATCAAAACTACCCAAATCCCTTCAATCCTATTTCCAAGATTCAATATAATCTTCCCAAAAAAGATTTTGTATCAATCACTATATATGATGTCATTGGTAGGCATATAAAGACCCTAGTAGCAACAGAAAAGGGTCCAGGTCTTCATTCAATTCATTGGGATGCTACCAATAATGTAGGCCAGCCCGTATCAGCAGGAGTTTATTTATACAGTATTCAGGCAGGAGATTTTAGACAGACCAAGAAGATGATACTGCTCAAATAGAGCTACCTTTTTGCAGTATTCTTCCAAATATATGTAGGTGGTATTAGACTGCAAACAGAATGTAAAAATGAGGATTTCTAATTGCCGATGTCAATTTTTTGCACATAGTTTTTTTTGTTTGTTAGATATTGGGTAAATTACAGTAACAAATTACACAAGGAATATTATGGAAAATGGCAAAGTAAAATTTTATAATAAAGAGAAAAAGTATGGTTTTATAACTGGTGATAATGGAACAGATTATTTTTTTCATGCTTCAGGCATATCTAATGAGATATACCTAAAAGATGGAGACAGAGTTGAATTTAAAGTTGTAGACGGAGATAGAGGAGAAAAAGCAGTAGAAATATCTCTAATATAAATTATTTAATCATAAATCATCAAACCCTGCATTCGTGGGGTTTTTTGTTTATGGAATGATAGAAAGATTTGGGATTGATGTTATCCAACCTTCAAAAAAACACCGGAATACTTTTTAGTATGAAACTTATCCTTATTTTATTTTTGGCTGGGTGTGGTAGTAAATCATTAAAAAATAATATACAGCAAAAAGGATATTATGTAAACGAGAAGAATGACAGGGTATCGGCATATTATATCTATGATTTTGTTTCAAAAGAAGAAGTAAAAAGACATGCCATGCAAAGTAACTCTACAGAAGGAAATAATATAGCAAATTACTATTTTTCTCGTAATGGTAATATTCCTAGTCATGAGCTCAAACTTTCCAAAAGTTTAGTAGAAGCAAATAATATTATTAACAGGTATTCGTATAATGTTAGATATGGATTTACCAAGGATTCTTTGGGTAATATAAAATTTGCAGATTGCTTAGAGACACCACAGGACGATCTATGTACCCCCAATTAAAATATGGATTAATTAAATAGCATTATTTATCATGCAAGAGGAGATATTTCAATAATGGTTGATATAATTTTAAAAAACTTTGAAAAGCCAGATGAGATTAGAAAATTTGAAAAAGGAAAATTTGAATTAATACAATTAGGAAATATGACAATTGGGAGAGCAACCTATGAACCAGGATGGAAATGGTCAATAGATATTTCTCCTTTAAGCGAGACAGAATTTTGTGATATTGAGCATTATGGTATTGTTTTATCTGGTAGTGCCACGGTGGCTTTTAAAAATGGGGACTTACATATATTAAAGAAAGGTGATGTTTTTTATGTTCCTCCTGACCCACATGATAGTTGGGTTGTAGGCAATGATAAATATATATCATTACATTTTTTAGGAGCTGAAAAATATGCTAGAATTAATTAATGTGGTGTACTAGAAATTAATTTTTAATTAGGTCTAATGAAAAAAATAATTTATCTATCAACTTTTTCAATTGTTTTTGCCAAACAGATTATTCATAATGTTGAAACATATGAGAATGGTAATGTTCAAAAAATTTATTATCACAGAAAAACATCAAATGGTATAGAAAAAGTTCAATTTGAAGAATATTATGAAAATGGTGTTAAACAGAAACAAGGTACTTATAAGGATGGAGAAAAAAATGGTCTGTGGACTTCTTGGCATGATAACGGTCAAAGACTATCAGAGGGTACCTATAAAAATGGAATAAAGCATGGGTTCTGGGTAGGCTGGCATGATAACGGACAGAAGCAGGGTGAAGTAACATGGAAAGATGGACGAGAAGATGGACTATGGATCATTTGGTATGAGAATGGGCAAAAGAGTAAAGAATTAATTTGGGTAGGTGGTAAAAAGCAGGGTGATTGTACGGAATGGTGGGGAAATGGAAGAAAAAAATTAGAAGGATATTGGGAAAATAATAAAAAAGGTGGTACGTGGACATATTGGCGTGAAGACGGGAGGTTAATTAAAGATGAAATACATGAAGATGGGAAATTAATTAAAGAAAAATATTATTAGTCAATTCCTAAAAAATATAACCCTTTATATATTATCGCTTTGCATTGTTTATTAACCTTAAACAAATAAAATAAAATAATATAGGTGCAACAATCCACACAGCCTGTGGGATTAAGGTGTAACCTGGTGACAAGGGTGCTGAGCCAGGTATTGTTGGGATAATTATAGGGTTCCAAGGGAGTGGCTCATAAATCCAGACTCGACCATTAAATAGATATTCTACCAATAACTCCTGAGAGATGCCCCAGGATACCATTACAAACAATTCATTTTTGTTGAATGATCTAAACAAAGGTTTTGGCAGATATTTTTCACAAAAATAAATACCCATCATAAATAATCCACCATCCCAGACCGAGTGACTTATTTTCCGAGGCCATCCACCTAGTCCATAGGGCCACTCTTTTACTGAGTGTAAAAATTCTGGACCTAGGATTAAAAAAGTAAATTCCCATATAGAACCGATGAGACATCCTATCCAAAATAATAAATAATATTCCCTTGAAATTTGATTTTTAATTTTTGCTAAATAAAAACCAATAAGCAAAAGAAGGGCTACGGTAAAATCACCTATAAGAAAAATATAGTCCAAGGTATTCAAACCAACTTCCTTTTTATTAGATTCATTTTAATTCCTAAGGCATACTCTGAAAGATTGAGTTATATTTAATTACTAGAATTTGTGAGTTGATTTTTCAATTTTTTACCAAATTTAAAAATTCTTTTTTCTTTGTTATTGAAATCACGATATGAGCTAGTGTTAATGAAAAAAATAATACCTAATTGATCTTTAGGATAATAATACATTCCGGTGCTTACTCCTGGGTCACCTCCGCCATGACCAATCTCATCACCGATACCCCAAAAATTAGCGTAAGAATCAATGTAATCAGGTCTCAACATATTATCTACAGTTGTTTCTTCTAAGATTTTAATATTACCATGCTTGCCTTTATTAATAATGCAGAGTAGGTAGTTTGAGAGGTCATTTATTGTCGTCCTTAGACCTCCATCTGGATAAGTTGTTAATCCATATAATTCTACCTCATCTAATATTGTATGATTATCCTTTGACTCATATAATCTAGAATGCATAAGTCTGTCCATCTCTGAAATAAACCAGCAAGTATTATTCATATTTAGAGGACTAAATATGATTTCACTGGTAAAAATATTGAGCGGTTTTCCAGATACTTGTTCTACTATATATCCAGCAAGACCTGCTCCAATATTTGAGTATAAAAATTTTTCACCGGGAATAGATTTTGTGAAGTTATTTTTTGAAAAATTATTCCCATTCAATGATAAATAGTTTTCAAGAAACTCTCCCAGTGGAGTAGGCGAATCATCTCCATAGTTATATGATGGTAGATATATATCCTGGTTATCTTTTATACCTGAAGTATGACTCATTAGGTGTCTAAGAGTGATAATCGAATCAGGTGTAAAAGGGTTAGAGACATTAAATGGTAAAAAAATATTTATATCGTCATCTAGTGCTACTATTTTTTGTTCTACAAGATACATGATGGATACACCAACAAATGTTTTACTAATAGATGCAATATTCATGATAGTATTAGTTGTAAATGGTGTCTGTGTTTTTATATCTGAATAGCCATATCCTTTTGAAAAAATAACAGAATCATTTGATAAAATAGCAATTCCCATCCCTGCAATATTTGCACTAGAAATAGATTGATGAATATATCGGTCAAATTCATGGATCAAGGTATTGCGGTCTTCAGCTTTTATAAAATATATAGAAATGATTAGTGTTAGAAAAAAAGAAGAGTATTTCATTTTTTAATTTATTGAAATTTTAGATTTTATAATTAAAATAATATTTGAATTCATTGCACAATTATTAATGAGGATTGTTTTTAGTTTTTATTACAATGGGTAGATTATTAATATGATTAATCGGGTTATATGCATATTATTGTTTATTGGACTGTATTTTTGTAATTGTTCTAGTAAAGTACAGGTTGATCAAGTAACGTTTAGTAAGATGGTCTCCGCACGCAATCTAGGGATTGCCTATCTGGAAGAAGAAAGATATTCAGATGCAGTAAAAGAATTTGAAATTTTAATCAATTCTGCACCTGAAGAGCCCCTTGGCTATGCTAATCTTGGGCTAACCTATATGCGTATGAATGGTACGCTAGAAAAATCTGAAGAGTGGTTGGTTAAGGCTTTGGAAATTTCACCAGACAATCCCGATATAAGGCTACTTTTAGCTGAACTATACCAGTTAATTGGCAGAGGAAAAGATGCAATAAAGATTCTTGAAGAGACAATAAAAAAAACCCCTGACCATATAAAAACAAGATATGAGTTAGCTTTATCTTATTCTCAAATTAGAGATCCAGATTCTCGAGGTAAAGCGATAGAGCATATGAAATACGTTGCAAATGCCTTACCGGCCAATGTAATTGCAACATTTAAATTGGTTGAACTATTGCTAAAGAGCGAGCACCCCAATGAGGCCCTGAATTATTTGGAAATTATTAACCAGACATTGCCTCAATTAAAAGATGGTGCGGAAGAATTATTGGCAAGAGTATTAGTTTTCCTTAAAAATGGAGATACAAAGTCTGCGTATTCTCCAGTTATGATTTTACATAATCTATTAAAACCTAAATCCCTCTATAGAGCATCAGTCGAAGAGCTTGAAGGGACAAACGGACCTTTTTCAGGTAATCCGATTCTTCGTTTTTTGAATACAGAAACCCCAAAACCTGAGGGACCTTTTTCAATACCAATGGCTGTAAAATTCGTTGATGTGACAGAGCCCGCAGGCCTGAATATTGTGATGCCTGACAATGCTATAGATAATACATCGAAAATCATTTTTACTATGGGTGACTATGATCTAGATGGAGACAGTGATATATTTTATTCTAGATGGTCAGAAACAGAAAAAAAGAGCCAACAATATTTGCTGAATAATAACAATGGAATATTTAAAGATCTAACCTCTGGGTCAGGTATAAAACATCAATCGGAAGATATTGCTGCGATTTTTACAGATTACGATAATGATGGTTACCCTGATTTGTTTATTACAAATATCTACAAAAATAGGTTATATAAAAACTCAGGTAATGGAGAATTTGAGCTAATTAATAGTATAAGTTTAGTTTCAAAAACACCTCCCAATGCTGCAGTATTTGCAGATCTAGATCTGGAAGGTGATTTAGATTTATTTCTAACAACAAAGTCTGAAAATTATCTCTTCCAGAATAACTCAGATGGGACATTTATTGAGAGAGGACTAGACGCAGGTTTAAATGGAGAAAATTTACAAGGTGAGGACATTGTCTACGCGGATTTTGACGATGATGGTGATGTTGATTTGTTTGTGTTAAGTAAAAATGGTGGCCACCAGTATTTTGATAATATTCGGCAGGGGTACTTCAATAAAATTAAAGATACCAGAGGAATTATCTCAACTAATAGACCCGGCACTGTGATTGCAGGTGACTATAATAATGATGGCGCAATTGATTTATTTATCTCAGACCTTGTTGGCAAAAACAATCATTTATACAGTAATAATGGAAGCGGTTCATTTCGCCTAAATAATGATTGGGACAGCGAATTAAACTACGACAATAATATATCTGCAAGAGATGCAAAATTTCTTGATATAGATAATAATGGTTTTTTAGACATTCTTATTTCAGGAGAAACTATTGACAAGAGAAAGAGAGACACTGGTATACAGCTATTATACAATAACGGTCTTGGAAAATTTATCGATGCAAGCTCTCTTTTTCCTCAAGGCCTTGGCTCATTTAGCCAAGTAGAAATTGTAGATTATGATGGAGATGGTGACCTTGACGTATTTTTGGCAAATATGCGAGGCTACATTCAATTACTGCGAAATGATGGAGGAAACCTGAATAACTTTTTAGCGGTACGCTTAAGAGGACTGAGGGCTGGTAGTGGGAAAAATAATTATTATGGGATAGGAGCAAAAGTAGAAGTAAAAGCTGGAGAATTATATCAGTTGCGGTATGTGAATCAACCTACAATTCATTTTGGCTTAGGAGAGAGTGATGGCGCGGATGTTATGCGGGTCTTGTGGAGCAATGGTGTGCCACAGAATCATTTTAATCCAAGATCAAACCAGACCATTGTAGAAGAACAATTTCTCAAAGGATCCTGCCCATATCTATTTGCTTGGACTGGTTCAAAATTTGAATTCATGACCGATGTTTTATGGCCCAGTGCCCTGGGAATGCCACTTGGAATTATGGCCGGTGAAACTCTATATGCATTTTCTAATTCAACAGATGAATTTTTAATGATACCAGGAAATAAAATTCAGGCCAAAGGAGGCAGGTATATTTTACAGTTTACAACAGAATTATGGGAGACACCTTACCTGGATAAGATAGAATTGTTGGTTATTGATCATCCTGACTCTGTAGATGTTCTAATTGATGAGAAATTTTCACCACCGCCATTTCCCTCTGCGCGGATTTATAATTTTACACAAAAACACGTTCCTGTTTTTGCGGAAGATCATCGTGGCGAGGATGTACTTGATAAAATTATTCACCAAGATAAAAAGTATCTTTCCAATTTCCTTTCAGATAAATATCAGGGAGTCACGGAGTTGCATGATCTCATATTTGGATTTGAGGATTTAGGTCACACTGACTCACTTTTTCTATTTTTACAAGGATGGTTATTTCCTACAGATGCAAGTATCAATGTAAATATTGCACAGTCAGGTGCAGTCACTACAGTTTTTCCTTATTTGGAGGTAGTGGATGAAACTGGTAATTGGGTGATGGCTGAAGGTAATATTGGTTTTCCTAAGGGTAAGAATAAGACGATGGTAATCGACTTAACAGATAAGTTTATATCGAATGATTATCGTTTAAGAATTAGAACAACTATGCAGATATATTGGGATCACATATTTATTTCTACTAATGTTTCTGGAAACACCTTGCGCACTACGAAATTAAAACCCGTTACGGCTGACCTGCATTATCGAGGCTTCTCTAAAATCAGTCGAGAAGATTTTGGTAGTCCCCATATCCCAGACTATTACGATATCACTACCGGACAAAAGTGGCGAGATCTTATTGGAAATTATACTAGATATGGCGATGTATTGCCCTTGCTATTAGAATCTGATAATAAATATGTAATAATGAATTCGGGTGATGAGATCACTCTAAATTTTAATGCTTCCGATCTACCTGATATCAGAGATGGCTGGACCCGTGACTTTTTGTTTTATAATGATGGATGGCTCAAAGATGGTGACCTGAATACGGCTAGGGGACAGACAGTGGAGCCGTTGCCTTTTCATGGTATGAATTCATACCCATACAGCGGAGAGGATGATTTTCCAGATAATCAAGAAAATATTATCTATCAGAAGGTATACAACTCAAGGACTGTGACCACAGATTCTTTTCGAGGATATTTAAAAAATAAATAAATGAGCCCTATAGAGTTAGTAATTGGTATAGATTATACGCGACAATTATTGCTCCGATAGCTATAACTATTTTTCCTACCCATCTCATACTGACCCTCATCATTTTAAAAAATCCTTATTCATACGGTTAATGAATTGTATTGAGTGGTTTTAAAATTTTTCTGGTAGGTTGTATTGGGTTGCTTATCGGGCACTCTGCAACATTTTTTGATATTAAAATATTCAGTTGCTATTTCAGGCACTATTTCTTTTATGCAAAGTAGGTGTATTAAGACCATTATATTTTTATATTTGTAACACGTAGTTGAGCAACTAAATTTCGTGCCATTTTATAAAAAATATGCTACGCCATCACTACTTATCTGCTACTTATTTTAGATATTATCATAACCTATGAAAAATAATTTAATTATTTTTATATTTTTTGGATCAATTTTGTTTTCAGATGGTGAAATCGAAAAAGGATCCTATGAGTCCAAGGTTGACTCTCTTGGTCTTCTTTCAAAAAAATCACCTGAGAGGGCAATACGTTTTGCCAGAGAGATTCTGGAGGATTCCTATGATGGGAAGCCTAATCCTCTTGAGTATAAGGTATTAAATAAACTTGGAGAAATATATTTAGAAATTGGTCTAGATACTGAGGCTTTATCCTACTTCATTGATGCACATAATCAGTTACAGTCGATGGGTGAGAGAAAAACTCCTTGGCTAAAGATTAATATTGGTAATGTTTATTACCAGCAGGGAAAATATATTGTAGCCAGGGAATATTATCTTCAGGCTTTGGATGTATTTGAATCTTGGGATACAGAAAAAGATAATGCAAGGCTTGGGCAAGTTGTAGCACTTAGCAATCTAGGTAGAATTGAATTGGCAATAAAAAACTATGATAAGTCTCTCACTATTTTTAAAAAAGCACTAGATATTCAAAGAGAGTCTATTCATTATAGAGTCTTCCTTCGGAATCCAAAAAAAATAAAAAATAATAATTTTGGGGTTATTCGCAATGTTGCATACCAACACCACCTTCTATCTTCTTTATACAGAGAGTGGGGGCAGTATGATCTGGCACTAAGAGAATGTGCAACTGTTGATTCAATATTAAGTGTCATCAAAAAGAGGGTCAAAGCTAAAGATAATGAACTGTTTAAGGTTCTGGGAAATAATTATTCTGAAAAGACAATTCTATTTACCAAGTCTCAAGAATATTCTAAAGGATTGAAAACCACAAGAATAGCAAGCCAGCTATTGAAAAAATGGCCTCTGGATTTTGCTGCCCATATGCAAATAGAGGCAGAGTTTTATAATCAGCAAGACAGCCTCTATTTGGCTTTGGAAGCTATTGACAGAGGAATAAAAGTCTGTGTACTCAATGGAATGACAGTAAAAGAAGTAGAACTTCTCAATCAAAAGATGGATATGTTAAAAATTAATAAACTTGAGAGGAGTGCTCTGGATATTGCTCAAAAGATTGTTAAAAAAAATAAATTTTTACATCAGAATCGCATGAACAGTCTCTTCGAAAGTATGGAATACAAATCAGAGTTATTAGTCAATCGTAAAAATTTAAAAAATTTGAAAAGCAGGGAATTTGTTTTGTATCTTATCTTGGGAGTTGCTTGCATCATTCTAGGAGTGATCATCATCGGTTATAGAAATAAAAAGAAATACTCTGAGCAAAAGAAAATGGTGATCGAAAAAGAAAAGAAACTGGTAGAAGCTGAATTGAAAAATAAAGAGAAGGAGCTTATTGATATGTCGGCACACATAGTATCAAAAAATGATCTTCTTAATTCAATTTTGAACGATATTGATTATCACACATCTTTAATCAGTAATAAGGATGATCGTAAGATAATGAGGCCGCTCAAGAAGCGAATACAGAGTCAGATTGATGATGTGGCTGACTGGGAACAATTTCAGATACAGTTTTTTTCAGTATACCCTGATTTCGTGGAGTTACTTAAGGAAAAGTATGCGGATCTTCGTACAGGAGATATTAAAATTTGTTGTTATCTTAGGATGAATATGAATACAAAAGAAATTGCCAGGGTCAGCGGGCTCTCAGTGCGAGCGATTGAAAATAAAAGATACAGGCTTAGAAAAAAATTAAAGTTAGAGACCGAGGTTAGCTTAGAATCTTTTATTGCATCAGTAGGGAACAAGGATACTGTCTCAAATGAGTGATGTTGGAGTAGGCAGTGAGTAGTAATTATGTATGTCTATTTATTATGATAATTTGTAATTTTCCTTTAATACTAATTGGGGTTCTGTCAGAAAAATGAAAAAGTATCTAATCATTATAACTATCATGTCTGTATTTTGTTTACATAGCTGTGAAAAGACAGTCATAGCATATCCGGGGAATAATCAAGATCAAGATCCAAAGCCTCCAGAGGGAGCTATAGTTTGGGCCATAGATGCTGTAGATAATAAAGGCCAATTAGAAGAAAACTCTGCTGCTGGATTAACAATTGGGACCTTAAACGCAACAGATCCCAATCCGGATGATGAATTCACGTATGTCCTTAGCAGTCAGAAAATTGTGAATAATGAGGTAACTTATTTTACTCTGAGTACAAATGATGGTGTTACTAATCTTGAGCTGGTAAATAGCAGTATAAATTACGAAGTTCTTACGGGTTCAAAGCAGGTGGATGTAGTCATCAGTGTGACCGATGATAGCCCAGAGCCTCAGACGTCAGATTTCTCTCTAGCTATTGAAGTGATTAATGTAAACGAGACGCCGTACTTCACAA
>CAZEER010000062.1:0-13239 GCA_964511215.1 uncultured bacterium
AACAACTAGAATACTATCATCATAAATATGATTAATTATTTTAAGACCACTAGGAGTATTTGTTATAGATAATACAGCATCTGCATGAGTATGATCTACATATTTAAATGGTATTAAAGCATGTAAAATTGTTTCGACTGATGGGTTAGGAGCAGATGGCTCCAAAGTTGCCAACCTCTGTTCAATTACCATTTGAGAATCGGATAAAGTTTCTAATTTAGATAGTTTCAATAGATAATTTAGATCGACTGGAGCAAACCCTTCTTTTTCTATAGAGATTAGATCCCAACCACTACCTTTTATGAAGAGTGTATTTATTTTTTTTCCAAAAATATTTTTATAATAACCTTTTACAGATGTATTACCACCACCATGTAAGACTAGCTCAGGGTTTCTTCCTAATAAACGTGAACTATATACACGCATATCAAGTATACTTCTGGAAAAAAGTTTTGCTTCTTTTTCAGTCCAAAGATTTTTCATAATATGTAAATTAGAAATACCAATTATTTTTGATTTAAATATGATTGTTTTTATAAATAATCACATTTATTATAATTATCACTATTAAAAATTATCAAATTCTTATGAGTTTTTCTTCTATTTTTATATTATCACTAAGTACTTGTTTCGAGCATATTATGACAATAATTTTTGAACTCAAATTTTTATTATCACGTCACAATAGAACAGAGGTGTTATGATGACAAAAAGCAATATATTAAAAATTGTATTAACCTTATTGATGGGTTTTACTATGGCATATTCCCAGAGCGAGGGCGATGTTGATGCCATTGAAAAAGCAAGACAAGCCAAAGAAGCCGCTGATAAAGCAAAAGCAGAGTCTGATGCTTTAAATCAAGCTGCTTTAGATGCTGCCGCTGCAAAAGCAGCAAAACAAGCTCGTGAAGATTTAAAACGAAAAAAAGAAGAAGAAGAAGCACGTAAATTAGCTGAAGCACAAGCTGCAGAAGATGCTGAACTTGATGCTGAAGCTGAGGCTGCAGCCCTAGAGGCAAGACGAAAAATGGCTGCCGAACTGGGGTTAGAATTTGACGAAGAAGGCGAAGAAGAAGGCGAAGAAGAAGGCGAAGAAGAAGGCGAAGAAGAAACAGTTGATGATGACACAACCTCAGTTGAAGCTAAAGAGAGCTCAGGTTTCAATATTGGTGCAGCTGCGAGTCTTGGTTTTCTATCGGGAGCTACTTTTACAGAGGTCCCCGTTGGTGCGACTATTGTGATCGGCACTCCATGGGGTTTTAAAATAGGTCCGTTTGATTACACCGTCTCATTAGCTTTCGGAGGATATTCTGGAACATATAATACTGAAGATGATGATACTTACGATGGTGAGCCTCAATGGATTCAAGAATTTAATCCCACCCTCGCTGCACTAGGTGGCAACCTTACTTTAGCACAAATTGTTTTCGCAGAGGGTCATATAGGACTTGTAGGGGAAGGACCAGGGTTTAGAGGTTTTGCAGGTGTTTCTCTTGAAAGATTATTTGGAAGTCTAAACCTTCCTGTAAATGTCCTTCTAGGAAGTGAACTGTTTATAAGCAGTGACATGGCTGGAGTTGGAAATAGTTCAGGTTGGGTCAGCCTAGGTGCTAGATTAGATTATAGCTTTTAACATTAACACCATCTTTAAAAAAAGCGGTCAATGACCGCTTTTTTTTTCCTTTAAGTTTTCTTTGTACTCAATTATTATTCCAATCCATAATGAAGGTAAGGTCCTTCATAAACTTTTGGAGAGTCTTAAGCATCTATTAAAAAAAAATCATGAGATTATTATAATCGATGATGGAAGCACGGATAATTCTGCAAAAATTTTGCTAAAATATCCTCTGATTAAAACAATAAAATTTTCAAAAAATTGTGGTAAAGGTGCCGCCTTAAGAGTTGGACTCCAGCAAGCAAAACATAATAAAATTATTATTTTTGATGGAGATATGGAACTCGATCCAAACGATATTGATAAACTTATGATTTTAGATGAGGTGAACAATATTGAGTGTGTGTTTGGTAGTCGATTTGATTCAATTTACCCCTTTTCTTCTATTTGGAATTTTGGGAATTATTTTTTCACTTTATTTTTTAATATTGTGAATGGTTCGAGTCTTGATGATTCATTATGCTGTGCTAAGGCTTTTTATAAAAAAGATATTAATCAAGAAAAACTTAAAAGCAAAAAATTTGATATAGATGTTGAATTAGCATCTCAACTTTTAAAAAATAAAAAGAGTATAATTTCAGTAAAAATTAATTACGAGCGAAGATCAACCTTCGATGGTAAAAAACTTAATGTTTTCAATAGTTTATCAATTATTTTAAGAATTTTAAAAGGTTTATAAAACTTGTATCTTTTATGTCTATGCCCTATAATTTACTTAGATAAAAATGATAATAGGAGACCGTAATGCACTACCAAAATAAATTTTTTACCTTTATAATCTTTTTTCTTCTCTCATCACTCATAGTAGCACAATCTGAAGATCCTGAAACTGATATTACAACAATTAATGATAGTATAGCTTTTTTTGAAGAAACTGATACCACAGCAATTGAAGCTAAGGAGAACTTAGGTTTTAATGTTGGTGCAGCTGCTAGTATTGGTCTTCTATCTGGAGCTACTTTTACAGAGGTCCCTGTTGGTGCGACTATTGTGATCGGCACTCCATATGGTTTTAAAATAGGTCCGTTTGATTACGCTGTCTCATTAGCCTTTGGAGGATATTCTGGAACATATAATACTGAAGATGATGACACTTACGATGGTGAACCTCAATGGATTCAAGAATTTAATCCTACCCTAGCTGCACTAGGTGGCAACCTTACTGTAGCACAATTTGTTTTTGCAGAGGGTCATGTAGGGCTTGTAGGAGAAGGACCAGGATTTAGAGGGTTTGCAGGTGTTTCTCTTGAAAGATTATTTGGAAGTCTAAACCTTCCTGTAAATGTCCTTCTAGGAAGTGAACTGTTTATAAGCAGTGACATGGCTGGAGTTGGAAATAGTTCAGGTTGGGTCAGCCTAGGTGCTAGATTAGATTATAGTCTATAATTTTTGAATTACTACATCAAATTATAGTTTTAAATGGAAAAAATATATTTAATCCAATTAACACCCCATAGTCGCGATTGTATAATTCAAATTGTTGCTCTACCTGAAACATTATATTAGTTTTCAGGAACCATTCTATAGAGGTTTTTATTTCAATAATTTCCTCTACTTTTCCACTAGGGAATTTCCCTTTCAAATAATCTTCATAAGGTTCATAAACCCTATCTATTGTACTCTCTTGTCCTATTTCCAGTTTATTTAATTCGAATGAAACTAGTAAGTTAGATTGATTATATATATTTAAAGCACCACCTAATTGGCTACCATCACTTCCATATTTCCAACCTAAAGGATAACCGCGCTGAACAAAGTTATTTGTTCCATTGTGATGACGAAAAGTTGGTGTTCCAACATGTATTAAATAGGAAGAAAGAGAGATTAAATATTTTTCAGATTTAACAGGTACAAACGCTAATCGATAAGAATAGGCAGCACCATGTTCTTTCCCATGTTTTTTTTGAATATCATCAAAAGTAAAATCATCGATCAAATAATTTCCAGATAATCTTAATTTTTCTCTTATAAATAAATCGATAGAGGCCTGCCACACTGCATTCCCCATACCCTCACCCAATTGGTTTGCACGTTCATTCCATTCGATTTCAAGATGAGCCGATACTGGATTCAAATAACTAATATCGAAAAATCGATTTGGACCTGAATAAATAGCTACTTCTGATAAACCTATAACCACAGATTTATTATTTGTCCATTCGATCCCTCGTGCAGTGATATAACGATTAATTTTTGATTCAGTCTTCTCTAAAAAACCATGTATATATCTCACTCGAATTTTACCGTAATCTGACCCTATCATGAAATAATCATATGTTGGAGAAAGTTCACTAAGACATAACTGTACATCATTACCCGCTGCCCAAGATTCCCTTCCATGACAAACCTGAAGAGTAACCCATTCATTTTGGAAACCAATCCCCGAAAGGTCTGTTTCGCCAGAGTTAAAATTTAATCTATTAATTTCTTGAGGGAGACCAGAATGATGAGATGAAATGCTAGAATCATTAATAATTCTGGAATATAAATAACCGTAAAAATGCTTTTGGTAGATGAAATGGGAATAGCCATATACCGTCACCAAATTGTTTTGAGCAAGAACTCCTGGCCTAAAGTTTACGTAAAGGGAATCCTGATTTTTATTATTTTTTTTTATCATTTGCTGATACCTTAAAGGACCAAATGAAGATATGGAAGACCAATTATCCCCAGAATCGAAAAGTAATTTTTGAATTTTATAATTGAAAAATTCTTGAGGAAACGGCTGCGAAAAAATTAATTGACACATCAACCATGATATTGATAGGAATTTGATATTGCTCCTATTTAATATTTTACAAGAGTTTTTATTTTTTTCTTGCTGCTTTAAAAATAACGCGAGAAAATACAATAGGTTTTCCAAATCTTTCACAATTTTGAGTAATAAAGTCTAGCCTTTTATTTTGAATGTTCGCGATCGAAATAATAATTTTATCGATCTTTTTAGAATTAATAATTGTATCTATTTTAGAAACATTACCAAAAACTGGAAAACCATTTATTCTAGCGCCTTTTTTTGAAGGATCATCATCAATAAAACCAACAGGAACTAAACCTAATTTTTCATTTTGTAATATTTCTTTTAAAGCAATTAACCCAGCGTCACCTGCACCAACGATCAAAACCCGTTCCAATTCTTTTGTGTTTTTTAAATCAATTAAACTTTTTCCTATCATTGTGCTTATAAGTTTTTCAGAAAGTCTAAATCCAGAAATAAAAATAAATAAAACTAACGAAAAAATGATTGTCGTTGTAAAATGTAAATTGATATTACCAAACATAATAAAAATGTTAATCGCTATAAAAACTATTAGAACAGCACCAAAATATCTAAATGAATCACCAATTGTTAAATAGCGCCAGATAGTTGAATAAATTCGAAAAAATAAAAACACCAATAATGTAAACGGTAAAATTATAATAGTTAATTCACCATATAAATTTTTGTAAAATGATGGGATAGCACCCATAAATTGTAACCATAGAGAAAAGTATAAGCTAAACATTATGATTATTGAATCTACGGATAGTTCAATAATTTGTCGTTTATACATTAAAACAGTGCTAATTAGGGTAATATTCTTAGCATTGTTTTTATCGATTAGTCGATTATAATCATCTTCTTTATAAACTTTTACTCGTGAAAGCATAGCACCAAAACCAACGAATAAAATTAGAATAATAATAATCAATAATAATGAAATTGAAAGATCAAAATATTTTAGGGAAAATCCAACTAGTCCTCCAACTATAGATATGCAATACATCACAATCACAGATTTTTTTTGGCTGTATCCAAGGGAAACTAATCGATGAGATAAATGATCTTTCCCTCCTTGGCTTATTGGCAAGTTAAGGTATTTTCTACTTATTGTAACTAAGGTTGTATCAAAAATAGGGACTAGCATTAATAACAAGGGGATTCCCAACGATAATAACACATCTGATTTTGTATAAAATGTCCCCATTAAAGAAAATATTGATAATAAAAACCCTAATGTTAAACTTCCACAATCACCCATGAAAATTCTGGCTGGAAAAAAATTATATAAAATAAATCCAAAGTTTGCACCTGCAACAATGAAAGACGACATATATAAAATAGTTTGCCCACCTAAGAAAAAAAATATCCCAAGATATATGCTTATAATTCCAGCTATACCCGCACATAATCCATCCATGTTATCTAGAAGATTTAATGCATTTGTAATACCTATAATCCAAAAAATTGTCAATGGTATTGCGATAAAATTCGGTAAGAAAACTCCTTTCCCAATTACTATCCCAGTAGATATAACTAATACGGAAGAAATAATCTGGAAAATAAGCTTACTATATGGTTTTAGTCCTATTAAATCATCGTATAATCCCGAAAAAAAAATTATTAAAAAAGCGAAAATAATCCGAATATCGACTAACTGGACTATATTAAAATAAACAAAACAAAAACTGACAGATAAAAAAATAGCCACCCCCCCCAATGAGGGCGTAGCCAATTTATGCCATCTGTCACTTTTAGGATAGGAAACTAAGCCAAGTTTCCTTGCTAAAAAAATATTTAATGGAGTGAGGATTACAACAATTGCAAAAGAATAAAAAAAGTAGATAGCTAGTTCCATCGGAATTAATAGTTTAAATATTAATTCTTGAAGAGGGAAATATTATTCTTTGTTTCCTCAACTTGATTTTTGATATTCAATAACCTGATCAATTATCTCATCCAGACTGTATTTAGGCTCATAACCAATTAATTTTCTAATTTTAGTTAAATCTGGTTTTCTACGCCTCATATCTTCAAATCCATTACCATATGCTTTTTCATATGAAATATACTCTACCTCTGAATGACTCTTTGATCTTTCAATTACCCTTTTAGCAAGGTCAAGAATAGTAATTTCATTCTCATTCCCAACGTTAAAGACATTTCCAAATGCCTCTTTAGTATTCATAAGTGCTATAATTCCTTTTATCGCATCACTTACATGTGTAAAACTTCGTTTTTGTAAACCATCTCCAAAAATAGGAATTGGATCATTAGCCAATGCTTTTTTTACGAATATTGGTAAAACCATTCCATAATCTCCTAGTTGCCCAGGCCCAACTGTGTTAAAAAAACGTACTATGACTGCAGGTAAGCTTTTTTCATGGTAATAAGCCAAAGTCATGAACTCATCTAATGCTTTTGAGGTAGCGTATGCCCATCTCCTAATGCTCGTGTTGCCAAAAACTGAATCATTATCTTCGCTGAGACCATTAGATGATTTACTATAATGCATCGCCTTTCCATAAACTTCTGATGTAGATGCAATTAGAACTTTTTTATTAAAAGCTGATGAACTGTGCAGCACATTTTCGGTACCTAAAGTATTCACTCTTATTGTACTTACTGGATTTTTCATTACATGCTTTACACCAACGACAGCGGCTAAATGAAAGACCATATCTGATTTTTTCACCAACTTTTCAACTAAGATATCGTCACATACATCTCCTATAATTAGTTCAAAATTTTTTTCGCTATTTAAATTAACAATGTTTTTTAGAGATCCTGTTGATAGATCATCTAATGCTATAACACTATGTTTATCCTTTAATAATGATTTTGCTAGATGAGAACCAATAAATCCTGCGCCACCTGTAATTAATATATTCATATAACCTTACTTATTTTAGGCGGAAATATAATCAATATCTGCAAATAAAAAATCACTTGAAATCTAATTTACTTTTATCTCGTTTTTTGGTAATCCAAAGAAATATAAATACTACTTTTTAAGGGAACTAACACACTCTTCAATTTTTATTTTATTTTTTCAGGTCTATTAAAAATTTCAAAAATCCTCCTAGGTATTTTCGCTAACAAATTGAATAAACTAATTGGATTCCCATTATTTTTATGAATTAAATATATTTCCTTATTTATTTTAAGAGTACTAAAAATACTATTGTTTGAAAGGCCACCAGTCTCCATTCGTATTTGAATTTTTGGTGTATACATATAATTTAATTTTTCAATACAGATATATCTATGCAATAAGTCATAATCAGCAAACTTATATTGCGTGTTAAAATATCCATATTTTTCATAACAATATTTTCGAATAAAAACTGAAGGATGAGGAGGCATCAAACCAAACTTAAAACTATCAGAAGTAATGTTCTTACCTTTATAAAATCTTTTTATTTTACTATTTGAATCTTGATATACTACATCTCCCCATACAAGGTCTAAATTTTTATTGCTAAATAATTCCACTACACTTGATACAATATTTTTATTAGCAAAAAAGTCATCAGAGTTTAAAATTCCAACTATATCACCGGATATGTTTTTTAAACCCTTATTCAGAGCATAATAATAACCATCATCATCTTCAGATATTATTTTACTTATTAATGCCCCATAGGAGTCTACAATTTTTAATGTCTCGTCCTTTGAATTTCCATCAATGATAATATATTCGATCTCAGAGTAGTCCTGTTCTAGAACTGATTCAATTGTCCTCCGAATTGTATTCTCTGAGTTCAAAGAAATAGTAATTAACGAAACTTTTACCACAATATTTTGAAGTCGTTAAACTTCACATCAAATAGGTTTTAGATTTTTCATAACTTTCAGGAGTTCCGATGTCAATGAATTTTCCTTCTGTTACAAAACCATAAATTTTTTTTTCAAAATGTTTCATTATGTTTGGTAATATATCAAATTCAAGAGATGAATACTTATCAGCTTCAATAAACTTCATTATTCTTGAAGAAAATTGATAAACCCCCGTACTTATTAAACTTGTCCTTTTCTCATGCAAATTAATTTTTTCTTGGTAATTAACAATATAATTATCTTTATCTAATTGGATGGTTGCAAAATCTTTTGTTTTTTTTGAAGGGAAAATAGCTATTTGCGCAAAAAGTTTTTTTGTTTTAAAACACAAACAAAATTTTTCAAGATTGATATCACAAAAAGAATCTCCATTAATTACTAGAAAACTTTTTGACCGGAGGAGTTTTTCTGCATTCTTAATAGCACCACCAGTACCGAGAGGTTCTCTTTCTTTTGAAATAAGGATTTCACATTCAAATTTCTCCTTTTTTAAAAATTTATTGAACGCATTTGATTTATATCCTGTGCATAAAATAATTCGTTTAAAACCAAAAGAAGTAATATGTTTTAGTAAAATTGATAAAAATGGACGATCATTTATTTTGACAAGAGGTTTTGGTACACTTTTTGAAATACTTTTCAATCTTGTTCCTAAACCCCCAACTAAAATTAACACATCAATGTCGTTATATTTTTTCACGCCAAAATTCTAATAAATCATGACAAATATGTGATAAATCTTTTTGTGGTTCCCATCCAAAATGATTTTTAAACTTACTGCTATCTGGTATTTGTAAAGTAATATCTGTAGGTCTTACTCTTTTTGGATCAAGTTGTTTTTTCAATTGAATTGCTTTTGTGGATTTAGAAATCAACATATCTAAGGCATCACCTACTGTACAAGTATAGTCCCCACCAATATTATAGACTTCTCCATATCGCTCGCTCTCAGAGCATATCCAGTAAGCTCTAATAGCATCATCAATATGGTTATATGTTCTTATTGATTCTAAATTACCATGCCTGATATAACCATCTCCTTTGCCTTTTTCATTTTGAACAATCTGGTATGCAAAAGAGGATAAAGCAAATTGTTTTCCTCTTCGTGCGCCCTCATGACTAAACATCCGTGTTATAACAATTCTCATTTTATAGGCATTATAATAATATTGTGACATGAGATCATGCCCAACCTTTGAAATTGAGTAAGGATTTGCTGCTCTAATTGGATTGTCTTCTTGAATTGGAATCTCCTCTTCTGTTGGGTTTCCATAAACTTCTGAAGACGAAATACTAACTATCATGGGATTATAATCAGACTCTTTTATTGATTCAAATAAATTAGTCGTTCCAATAATATTTGTCTCGAGCGTTATAACAGGAATTTTAAAACTGACCTCTGGAAAACTTTGTGCTGCAAAATGAAATACCTTATCTGGTTTTGATACTTCAATTGCCCTTCGCACTGATAGTCCATCAATTAAGTCACAATCAATAAATTCTAACCTATCATCCATAATATGATTCAAGTTTGATTGATCTTCCATCCACCTCTTCAAGCAGAATATCTTGATATCATCAATATTTTCTAAAATGTAATCAATCATATGACTACCTACAAAACCAGTGCCACCTGTAATTAAAATATTCATAGTTATAAATTTATTTTAAGTTCCTATTTTTTTTCTCTAATTCCCAAGTAACTAATCCATCTTTATCAAAAGAAAAATCAATCACTTGGCAACCAAGCTCATTTAATTTATTTACAATAATATGCTCCTTGTTAGATTTAGAGAAAAATACCATACACCCACCACCGCCAGCACCAGTAATTTTTCCGCCTAATGCACCTACACTTTTAATTTCATTATAAATACTATCTATTCCTTGATTTGTTATTTTTTCAGATAGATTTCTTTTAACTAACCACGACTGATTTAATAGCTTACCAAACTTATCCAATTCACCTTTTGCTAAACAGTCATACATTTGGTTACATAATGATTTTAGTTCTAATAAAATTTTGGTCTTATCTGATAATTTATTCGAATTACTTTTAATTTGTTGATCAACTAATATTGTTTGAATTTCACCAGATTGTCCACGATCAGATACAAAAGCTAAGACTAAATGTTTTTCAAGTTCATAGATAAAATCTTTTTGAATATTAATTGGAATTACTTTGACTAGACTATCACGATCAAACTGAATTAAGTTAAAGCCCCCAAACACTGCTGCGTATTGATCTTGACGACCTCCTACATTATTAAGATCGTTGCTTTCAATATGATAAGCTAATTCAGCGATATCATAATTATTTAATCGATTTTCTTTCCTAATATGATTAAAAGCACCTATTGTGGCAACAGCCACAGAACCACTGGATCCTAAACCTGTATTTGGTGGAATATCACTCCTTAAAAATAAATCGAAGCCATAACTAGGCTCCATTTTTAAAATTACAGCTTTTATGAGATCGATATCCCCATCAAATTCAATTTCACTAATACTATTAAATGATAAAGATCGTTTATAATCAACAGAAATAATATTTACATTCTTATCATCCCTCGGAACTAGTGTAACGTAGATATATTTATTAATAGTAGAACTCAATACGCACCCTCCATGATCTTTACAAAATGGTGCTAAATCAGTTCCTCCTCCTCCATATGCAATCCTAACTGGAGCCCTGCTTCTAATTATCATAACCTTATTTCTATTTGATTAACTGCTGATTAGAATGACACCAGTCTATTGTTTTTTTTAAACCCAATTCAAGGGAATGTTTTGGTATCCATCCAATTTTACGAATTTTTGAAATATCAAATGATCTCTGTTTTTGACCTTCAGGATAATTTAAGTCATATTCAAGGTTGCCTTTAAATCCTGAAATTTTTTTTATTTTATTTGCTAAAATATCGATCGAAGTTGATGCTCCACTTGCAACATTTACTGCCTGACTATTTTTAAAATTATCACATAGCATAATAATTGCATCTATAAGATCATTTATAAATAAGAAGTCTCTTTTAGCATGGCCAGCACCCCCGACCACAACTGACGATTGATTATCATTTATAGCAGATAGAAACTTTACTATTAAACCAGGCACAACATGTGAATATTTTGGATGAAAATTATCATACGGCCCATAAATATTTGATGGAATACAATAGATATAATTAATGGAATGATTTTCTTTACACGCTTTTAAATGCACTAATAAATTTCTTTTACTATAGGCATATGCATCATTTGTTACTTCTGGGATTCCATCTAAAAAATTTTCTTCAAATAAAATATTATTTTCAAAAATTTTTGGATAAGCACAACCTGTTCCCATCGCAAATACAAATGGAATACCCATATTTTGAATTGCACCAATAACATTTGTATTTATTTGTGTATTTTCAAGATAAAAATCAGATTTTTTATTTACATTGGCAAATATACCACCAACTTTTGCAGCTAAATGAAATACAACTTTCGGTCTATAATATTCGAATAATTTTTTAGTTGATATTTGATCTGTTAAATCACATTTATAATCACCACGTGATTTACCTACAGATAAATAATTCATATCATAAGCTTGGAATTTTTTTGTTAGGTTATAGCCTATTAACCCCGTGCCTCCAGTAATTAGTATTTTTTCTTTTCTCCAATCAAACATATTCATAAATAGCTATCTGAAATTAAGAGTAATTAGTTAATAATTTTTCAATTTTTATAATGGTATTAAAATGTAAAAATCAGAATTGAAAATATATAAATTGACTTACTGTTCGCAAAAAAATAAAAACAAATATAATTAACTTTATCTATACTACAGTTTTTTTTCAACCTGTTGTGCTATCCAATTATATGTGATTTTCAAACCTTTTTTAAGCGGCCAACTTGGTTTCCAACCTAATTGAGTTTTTATTAGTTTATTATCCGAATTTCTTCCGCGAACACCTAAAGGTCCTGGAATATGTTTAATGGTTTGTTTTTTCCCTGATATCATCATCACCATCTCTGCCAATTGATTAATCGCAATCATTTCTTCTGATCCGATATTTACCGGACCTATGAAATCAGATGTCATTAATCGTTTAATACCTTCAAGACATTCATCTACGTATAGAAATGAACGTGTTTGATTTCCATCTCCCCACATTTCAATTTCTCCTCCATCTGGAGTCTCTGCAACTTTTCTACAAAAAGCGGCAGGAGCTTTTTCTCTACCATCATTCCATGAACCTTCTGGACCAAAAATATTATGGAATCTCCCTATTCTGACATTAAGCTTATAATTACGATTTGCAGCAAGATAAAAACGCTCGCTAAAAAGTTTCTCCCATCCATATTCACTATCTGGCTCTGCTGGATATGCTGATTCCTCAGCGCAATTTGGATTATCTGGATCTAGTTGATTTCTTTCAGGATACATACATGCGGAGGATGAATAAAATATTTTTTTTACATTCACCTTAATAGCACTTTCTACAACGTTAAGATTAATCATAGCTGAATTATGCATTATGTCTGTATCGTTTTCTCCAGAAAATATAAACCCCGCACCTCCCATGTCTGCGGCTAATTGATATACTTCATCAAAAGGTTGATCAATTACAGATTTAACAACTTTTGGATTGCGTAAATCATCTTCCACAAACTCATCTGCAACAGAATCACAATAAGAATGTGACTTTATATCAACACCTCTTACCCAATAATTTTCATTTTTTAACCGTTTCACTAAATGTCCTCCAATAAAACCACCTGCCCCACAAACTAATGCCTTTTTCATTATTTTTATTCCTCGCTATATTCACTTAAATAACTTAGATATTTATTTTTTACCATTTTCAATATAACGACTAAAATTGGAAGTAAATAAATTGGTTGATTGGTCTTAAAAAAATAAACACAAACAAAATTAAAAAAGTATACTCAGCAATGATAATCAAATTTTTAG
>CAZEER010000063.1:0-7654 GCA_964511215.1 uncultured bacterium
GTGAAATAGACATATTCAAGCATAATGTCCGCACCCAAAATCTGACCGGTTCGAGGGTTGACAAAGCTGGGGCCATACCCACCAAACGGCGGCCTGGGAGAAGAGGTCCATCTTAACACATTATACCGTATGTCGCCAGCGTCCCACTGAGCATCGTCTGGCTGCACCTCTACTTTTATAGCATTAATAAATCCTGCTTTTTCAAAAGCTTTGTTCCATGACAAAACCCCCTCTTTAATTGCATCTCGAAATTCGTGTGGTGTGGTGTTTTCTATCCACCAAACTATAGGTTTTTTCACTTCAGACTTAGACTGGCCTGGGTTCTTTTTTTCTAAATGCCACCGGTGAATCATATCACGATATGGCGTAGGATCATCAGGAGAGGTCATGTCTGTTAACTGCGTTGAAAAATACCCCACTCTCGGATCTTCATATCTGGGCGTATAGTTGTTTTTAGGTACTTTTATAAAACTGTGCTGTAGAGTAACGTTAACTGAGCGTGGGTCTGTTAGCCCCCTATCTGACCCTCGATTTGTTGGAGACGGATTTTTATACACATATTGGACAATTATATCTGTGTTTTCAGAGTAATTTTTTATTTCTGAATATTTTGTTCTTTCCGGTGCAAGTTTGCCTAGTTTAAATGGGTTTTTATTTAAACCTCCAGGAATAATTCCCCGGGTAATTTGGTGTAAGGCTTCTGTTAAAAATACATTGTCTACTGCAATTAGCATCTCATCATCTTTTTCTGCTATTATATTAGATGATGCCAGAATTGCTGTGCTAACATTTGCATCCGAAGATCGCGACAGAGGATTTTCAGGGTCAAAGTAAAAGGCATTGTTTTGTACTTCAAATTCTATTCGGTTATGATATCGCTTAAGTTCTATTATTCGCGATCCCCGGTAGCTTCCCTTAAACACCCCTGCATTTAATTGTCCATTTATGCCATGAACAAAGTGTATGTATTCCTCGTTAAGCTGATCTTTTTTAAGCAGTATAAACAGCTGCCCATTGGTTTCGTCTTGATATAGTGTGAAAAAACCCGGGATTTCTTTTTTGTTTTTTAAGGCCTCCGGAAGAGTTTTTTTCTTTGTTTTTTCTGAGGGTTTTTTATTGACATCAACAGAGACAACAGCATCTGTTGGCTTTGTGTCTGGTTGATCTTGGCTTAAACCCATTGAAAACAAAAAAATTATTAGAAGCATTCCTCTCTTCATTTTATTTAGCTCCTTTTTGTGGGACAAACAAATCGGTAATTGTTCCAGAATAAACCTCAGCTGCAGCGGCAAAAGTCTCGCTAGTTGTTGGGTGCGGGTGAACCGTAAGCCCTATGTCTTCTGAGTCTGCACCCATTTCAATTGCCAAACATGCCTCTGAAATTAAATCGCCCGCAGAAGGACCAACGATTCCAGCCCCTATTATCTGTTTTGTTTCAGGGTTAAATAAAATTTTTGTTTTCCCCTGATTAGCATTTAAAACTAACGCTTTGCCACTTGCAGCCCATGGAAACTCTCCTTTTTCATATGGAATATTGTTGGCCTTTGCATATGATTCGGTTAAACCTACCCACGCGATTTCAGGGTCTGTATAAATAACGCTTGGGATAGCTCTGGCATCCATTGCGGACGGTCGGCCCAGGGCTACCTCTGCAGCCACCTTTCCTTCATGTGTGGCTTTGTGTGCTAACATTGGGTTACCTACAATATCTCCAACTGCAAATATATTCTTTACAGAAGTTTTTTGATATACATCAACATTAATATAACCGCTTTCATTCAATTCAATATCTGTCATTTTTATATCTAATAAATCTGTGTTTGGTTTTCTTCCAACAGAAATAAGAATTTTATCGAATGAATAGTCTTTTGACACCCCACTATTTTCAATTACAACAGAAAGATCACCTCTATCATTTGATGATACGCTAACAACCTTAGATGAAAGCATTATTGATTTAAACTGCTTATTAAGCCGCCTGTAAAGAGGCCTAACAATATCATCATCTGCTCCGGGTATAAGTGATGGTAAAAATTCTACAACAGACACCTCTGAACCCAAGGCTGAATATACCTGCCCCAGTTCTAGTCCTATAACACCTCCGCCTACTACTAAAAGATTTTTGGGAACATCTTTTAATTCAAGCGCTGTCTTTGATGTAAGAATTGACGGATGGTTTTGGGGAACACCCGGTATCATCGTTGATTGTGACCCCGTTGCAATAATACACTTATTAAAAGCGACTCTAACATTATCTGATTCTGTCTCAATAGATAGTTCATTATTTGACAAAAATTTTGCAACACCATTAAGTAATTTAATTTTCCGGGCGTTGGCAAGTTGAGAGATTCCACCACTTAGCTGGGATACTATTTTGTCTTTATATAGCCTAACAGCATCTATATCTATTTTGGGGGGAGTAAAATCTACTCCAACCTTTGAAAGGTGCTCCACATCGCTTATTACCCTAGAAATATGTAAAAGTGCTTTTGACGGTATGCAGCCCCGGTTCAAACAAACACCCCCAAGATTTTTATCTCTATCAATCATGAGAACCTGGGCCCCCAGATCTGCCGCTCTAAACGCAGCCGCATATCCCCCGGGTCCTGCGCCAATTACAACAATATCTGTGTGTTGTGTTTTCAAAATATCAGTCCTTGAAAAATTCCGGGTCAGCTAAAACCTGTGACAGCCTATGGGTAAACGCTGCGCCCGATGCGCCATCAATTACTCGGTGATCATAGGATAAAGAAAAAGGTAAAATATATCGGGGCCTGAAATCTTTATTCTGTTTTTCGTAAACCGGTCTCCACTCGCCTTTTGAGACACCTAGTATTGCAACCTCAGGTGGATTGACAATGGGTGAAAAGTTTGTTCCACCAACACCCCCAAGGCTTGATATTGTAAAGGTGCTTCCCCTTAACTCAGCCGGATTAAGTTTTTTATTTCTGGCTCTTGTACTGATATCCATCAATTCTTTGGATAATTCAAAAATGGTTTTACTATCTACATTGGTTATTGAGGGAACCATTAAACCATTCGGAGTATCCACAGCAACACCTATATGATAATAGTTTTTCAAAACCAAATTTTCACCTGTTTCATCAAGAGAACTGTTAAACTTTGGCATTTCTTTTAAAACCACAACAACAGCTTTTATTAAGAAAGGTAAAAATGTAATCTTGACACCCTTTTCTTTAGCGTCTACCTTAAGACTTTTTCGCAGTTGGTCTAGCTTGGTTATATCTCCATTATCATATTGTGTCACGTGTGGAATCTCTTGCCAAGCATCTTGTAGTCGACTGCCTGTTATTTTGTTTACTTTGGTAAGTTTTTGAATTTCCACCTCACCCCACTGAGAAAAATCAACAATTTGTTTGGGTTGTTGAATTTGCACTGAAGACATTTCCATTCTCATTTTGATATATCCATGCAGGTCACCTTTTGTTATGCGGCTTTTTTTACCAGATCCTTTAATAACTCTAAGGTCTATTGCAAGTTCTCTAGCTAATCTTCTTACCCCGGGTGAAGCAAAAACACTACCATCTACTCTGTGTTCCTTTAATGTTGGGTCTTTTTTTAGTTGTGACTCTTTTTTTTGTGTGTCGGTGAGCTTTCTTTCTATTAATGATTCGTCTTTGGGGGTTTCCTTTGGCTTTTTTTCTGCGCCTTCAACAGAGGATTCATTTGTCTCAATTTTCAATAACAATTGACCCGTTGAAACTACATCTCCAACATCAACTAATATTTCTAATATTGTTCCCGCAAATTCTGATGGTATCTCCATTGATGTTTTATCAGACTCTAGAACAAGCACAGTGTCATCAATAGATACACTATCGCCAACGGACACAGTTACTTCACTTATATCTGCACCTTCTATCCCCTCACCAAGATCAGGTAGTTTAATTTCTTTTATCATTGTTTTTTTCCTAAACAGTAATTGGACTTGGTTTTTCAGGATCCAACTTATACATTTTTAATACATCTTCAACCATGCTTGTTGCCACTACACCCTTTAGTGCAAGAGCTCGAATAGATGTTAACACTATATAGTAGCGATCAACCTCAAAAAATTTTCTTAGGGCTTCGCGAGTATCACTTCGGCCAAACCCATCAGTTCCTAAACAATAATAAGGCCCTGGAACATAAGGTCCAATTTGTTCTGATACCATTTTAACATAGTCAGAAACGGCAACGGTTGGCACTCTGCTTTCACTTAAACATTCTTCTAGGTGTGATTTTTTAGGCAACTCTTCTGGGTGTATAAGGTTCCACCTTTCTATTTCTTCGGCATCCCTGCGCAGCTCACTAAAACTCGTAACATTCCATATTTCAGGCTCTATACTCCAATCATTTTTCAATAATTCAGCAGCTGCAATGGTTTCTCTCATAAGGGGGCCACTACCTAAAAGTCGTATCGTTGGGTTTGCGGTGCTGTGAATCTTGTATAGCCCCTTTATTACACCGCTTTCGACAGAAGGGGGTTCTTGGGGATGTTTATAGTTTTCATTTTCCAGGGTAAGATAATAAATAACATCTTTGTTTTCTTCAACCATTTCCTTCATCCCCCGCCGAACAACAATTGCAATTTCATATGCATACGCAAGGTCATAGGCTTTAATGTTTGGGGTTGCCGCTGCTGCAAGGTGGCTGTGCCCATCTTGGTGTTGTAAGCCTTCTCCATTCAGAGTTGTCCTCCCAGCGGTACCCCCCAGAAGAAAACCTCGTGCACGCATATCTCCCGCTGCCCATATAAAGTCCCAAACACGCTGGAAACCAAACATGGAATAATATATGTAAAAAGGTATCATATGAATGCCATGATTACTATAGCTCATACCAGCAGCAATAAAGGATGATATTGCGCCAGCCTCATTTATGCCTTCTTCTAGAATTTGTCCATTCTTTTCTTCCTTGTAATACAAAAATTGATCTGAGTCAACTGGGTCATAAAGCTGTCCAGCGTGAGCGTATATTCCCAATTGCCTAAAAAGAGGGTCCATACCAAACGTTCTGGCTTCATCGGGGACAATTGGAACAATATGCTTACCTATTGTTTTGTCTTTTGTTAAAATAGAAAGAAGACGAATAAAAGACATTGTTGTTGAAACTTCTCTTTTTCCTGTGCCGCTTAACAACTCTTTAAATATTGAAAGATTTGGCACTTTAAGCTTGGCGGGATTGTTTTTTCTTGTAGGAATAGACCCACCAAGTTTTTTTCTTTTGTTGATTAAATATTTGTATTCTGGAGAACTTTTATCAAAAGCTTGGAACCGCGCACTAGTGGCATCCTCATCAGAAATTGGGACATTAAACCTATCTCTAAAATACAACAGTTCTTGTTTGCTGAGTTTTTTTTGATTGTGTGTGATGTTCCTCCCCTCTCCAGCTTCACCCAGCCCATAACCTTTAACCGTGCGAGTTAATATCACAGTTGGTGATCCTTTGTGGTGGGTCGCTTCTTGAAAGGCTGCATACATTTTTACTGGATCATGTCCTCCGGGTTTCATCTTTCCTAGTTTTTCATCAGAAATATTCTTCACAAGATCTAAAAGCTCTGTGTTTTTACCAAAAAAATGCTCACGCATATAGCCCCCGCCTTCAACAACATATTTCAGGAGATCTCCGTCCACAAGCTCTTCAACTCTTTTTAATAAAACACCATTGGTGTCTTTCTCAAACAACTCATCCCAGTCTGAACCCCAGATAGTTTTAATTACGTTCCAACCTGCACCTCTAAACGCTGCTTCAAGCTCTTGTATTATTTTTGAGTTTCCTCTAACTGGGCCATCTAATCTCTGCAGATTACAATTTATGACAAAAACAAGATTGTCGAGGTTCTCTCTTGAAGCTAATGTTAGGGCGCCCTTTGACTCTGGTTCATCCATTTCCCCGTCACCTAAAAAAGCAAAAACCTTTCTCCCTGTATCGCTCATAAAACCTCTGTCAATCATGTACCGCATAAAACGAGCCTGATATATTGCCATTAAGGGCCCAAGCCCCATTGAAACCGTTGCAAATTGCCAAAAGTCTGGCATTAGATATGGGTGTGGGTAAGATGATAAACCACCTTCCTTTGATAGTTCTCGACGGAAATTCTTTAGGTTCTTTTCTGATAGCCTCCCCTCCAAAAATGAACGAGAATACATTCCCGGAGATGCATGACCTTGAAAAAAAACAATATCTTGACCTGAGGGGTGGTTGGGACCTTTTAAAAAATGATTGAAAGCCACCTCATAAATCGTTGCGGCCGAAGCATAGGTCGAAATATGCCCACCAATCCCAGGGGATTCTTTATTTGCTCTTGTTACCATTGCCATAGCGTTCCAACGTACAATTGATTTTATTCTACGCTCTATTTTTCTATCCCCAGGATACTCTGGTTGTTGATTCGGCAAAATTGTGTTTAAAAAAGGCGTAGAGGTATTAAACGGTAGCCTCGCACCTTTAGATTGAGCATAGTCGATTAGGGTTTCAAGTAGAAACCGCGTTCGCTCATAACCATGCTCTTCTAATGCATCTTCAATTGATTCTATCCACTCTTGTGTTTCTTGTGGATCTTGATCTTTATAATTACTCATAAACTTAAAACAATATAAAAATAAAACAATTTTTATGGGCTAAAACTTACATTATTACGCACGTATATCCATCATGCGATAATATAGTTTTACACCTCAATTGTTTTCCAATCTCCCTGATAAATTTTCCAAACCATTATAACCGCAACAAGGCCCATGTGTATCGGGAATAAAAGCCAGGGAACAATAAAACCAAAACCCCAAATCACACCGAAATAATATGTGCCAAACACAGTAACAACCCATGTAACACATGACTCTACCACAGCGGGGAAAACGGTGTTTCCCGCTCCCATAAGAGCAAACATAAGAACAAATGCAATCGCATCTAAAAATTGAAGCGCACCAACAATGCGCAGACCAAATATGCCCATTTCTATTATTGTCTGATCATCGGTAAATATTGATAAATAAAACCTTGAGAAAACTATAAAACTTAATCCCAAAAGGCCCATTCCATACTCAGCAAGTCGGACTGATTCTTTTATACTAGAAACAGACTGTTCTATTTTTCCCTCGCCCATATATTTACTAACCAGGGTTGAACAGGCCATTCCAACCCCCATTGCAGGCATGAATGATGCATGCATAATTGTAAAAACTATGTGGGTTGTGGCAAGTTCCACCGTTCCAATAATTCCGACAATTTTTAAGAAAAAAGTCCAACCAAATGCGATTACACCCTCTTGAACACCCATTGGAATGGCTAGGTTAAGCTGGCGCTTCATCATTGTTTTATCAAAGGAAAAAGATAATACAGAAAACCGCGTTTTCACACTATCTGTAAAAAGAAAAAAAGAGTAGTGGGCAACCATCCAAATTGACGCAATAAGCGTAGCAATTGCCGCACCCTTAACACCCAAGGCGGGAAAAGAGGCCCAACTCCAAAGAATAGATAAGAAAGAAAAGTTTGGGGCTACATTTTCAAAAAACACCCTTATTCCATCCGATCCATATATGAGCGCAGCATTTAAATAGAGATTTATGAGGTTGCTTACAATGGTAACTGTCATGTGAACCTTCGTTTTTTCAACACCATTATAAAAACCAACAAAAACAAAACTGTATAC
>CAZEER010000063.1:7754-12998 GCA_964511215.1 uncultured bacterium
TATCAACAGATATGTTCTGGCTTTCCAAAAAGGACTTTGTTTTGCTGCAAACAGGTGCATATGATAAAATTCCAATATGTTTATTTTTATCTACCTGCTTTATTTTTTTTACAATTTCTAGAGTCTTAATTCCATCTTTCATTATTACCCTGCTTTTTCTTTTAAATATTAAAAATATTTTTTTTTGGGCATTTTCTTGGAGCTTTACTTTGGATGAAAGGTTGTATTTTTGAGGGTTAATGTTCTTCATTCTAATATAAATTAAACAACTTTTGTTATTGTTCTTGTTTGGGAGTTTTTGTTGATCAAATTTATTTATTCTAAAGAAGTGCTGGAATATAAAAAATTAGGCAAACCAATTTTAGCTCTTGAATCAACAATAGTAGCACATGGAATGCCCTATCCAGACAATCTTAATTTTGCAAAAGAAGGCGAGATGTTGTGTCGGAAAAAGGGAGTCGCCCCCGCAACTATTGCGATTCTAAATGGAAATGTACATATCGGCTTAGACAGTAAAATGCTGCAGCATGTCGCCTATTCAAAAAATGTAAAAAAGGTGTCGCAAAGAGAATTAGCTACAGCTATTACAAAAAAATGGGATGGCGCAACAACAGTCTCTGCGACAATGGGAATAGCTTATAAGGTTAAAATCCCTGTTTTTGCCACAGGTGGTATCGGGGGGGTTCATAGAAACGCAGAAAAATCCTTTGATATATCAGAAGATTTAACAGCGCTTTCAAAAACACCTATCATCGTCGTGTCTTCCGGCGCAAAAGCAATTTTAGACCTACCAAAAACACTCGAAAAGCTAGAGACGTTAGGCATAACAACTCTGGGTTATAATACAGAACACTTTCCAGCTTTTTACTCTTATTCATCTGGGATTTCCAATATAGATAGAGTTAAATCTCCAGATGAAATTGTTAATATCTACAAAACTAAGAAATTATTTGGTTTTTCATCTGCGACGCTCATTGCTAACCCTATACCCAAAAAAGAAGAAATTAAACCTGAAATTGTAAATAAAATAATAGATAGGGGCATACTGGAGGCAGATAAAAATTGTATTTCTGGGAAAAAAACAACCCCGTTTTTATTACAATATATTTCTGAAAAAACCAAAGGCGCGAGTTTAAAGGCGAATAAATCATTAGCATTAAACAACATAAAACTTGGAATAAAAATATCTAAAAAATTATCTCGTTTGGATAAAAAATCAATTTAAACCAGCTGTTGTTAAATTAGTTTTGGCAAAAACCTTCACTCCAATATAGTGCCACACTGGAGAAACAAGCCCAACTATTTCTGAAACAATAAATGGTAAATCTTGCTCTAGGGAAAACCTTTCCGGACCTATTGTGTGTACAACAATTCTCTTAAGCCCATCAATTGGGCTGTAAATATTTGTCATGTCTGGGAAGGTCGGAAAATCATTTAACGGAGTTTTCCCAACAAGAAAGTTGTACCCAGATCTATTGATGTGATCCATAATACAAGCCATACCTGCGTTTGGTTTAATTCTGTCAACTATAAACATTGAATTAAATAAAATTTCATTTTTTAATTGTAAAAAATTTGAGGGGTTTATTGATTCAGTCGAAAAGGTTTGGGGCACAATAGTTATTTCTTTTTTTAAAAAAAATATATTATGTCCATATTTTGAATCCTTATTAACATAATGACTTGGTTTGCAAAGACTATAGGTTGGTATATTCATATACTAAGAATCTAACATTATTGTGAAGTATATTTTTATATTGGTTTTACTATTTGTTTCACTCAGGGGGCAATGAGCCCTCTGAGGAAACCCCTCCTTGCCGGTCGGCAATTCAGATAGAGGCGTGGGTTTATGGGCAGGGCAAATTATGTTAAGTCTGGATAACGCTAATCAACATATAGACTGGTGGCATGAGGCTCTTCCAGACACGGGGGAGGGCTTTGACCACAAGGGAACGTTAACATCTATTGTTTTTACCCCAACTATCACAGTTGGCTTGTCAAACTACTGGAACATGACTGTTACCCAAAACCTTGGAAATCGAATTATGACATGGGAAGGAAACAAAGAAACCATTCATCATCGAGATGAGGGTAGCCACACAGATTATAAAAATGCTATAGGTGGGATTTTGGGCGATACGCGAATTCTGTTTCGCTATCTTGCTTATAATGATGGACAGGGTGTTGGAAAAAGATTGTTTTTAGGGGGCGGGCTGGCAATACCGTCAAAAAACACACTAACACAGGATCCGTTTTTTTTAAATGGTCAGCCCAAAGAAGAACATCGCCACTTTTCAATGAGCGAAGGTGTATTCAAGGGCCTGTTTGAAGTGCAATATTATAAAAAAAGGGACTTAAACCCTGTCTTTATTGGTGGGGCTGCCGCAGCAGAAATCCCACTAAGAATCAACAAATACGGCTACCAAGGCTCCCGTCTATACGATTTTACTATGACCATGTATTCCAAACAAATTCCTGCAATCAAAAGCGCTATTGGCAGCAATGTGTCTTTGCGGCACATTACCAACTCTTACTGGAATAGTGTTCCCGCGCCAAATTCAAAAGCCACCACACTTACTCTTGGATGTGGGTTTTTGTGGAATTTAAAAGTTGGATCTGTGGGGCTAGGTTTGCAAAAACCAATATTTTTAGAAGGTGGTTTCTCTGGTGATGAAACGGGTGACCTAGAACAACGTGTACAAGCGTGGCAGGTTGCGCTTAGTTATAGGCGAGTTTTGGATTTTGTTATACCTTGGCTAGACCCACTTGGGGATCTTTAGGGCTTTTTTCAACCCCTACTTCCAAACAGAGCCGTTCCAAGCCTAACAATTGTTGCCCCTTCTTCTACTGCTATTTCATAATCTCCACTCATCCCCATAGATAATTCAGTCATAGCATCATCACTTAAAAACCCATTTAACATGTTCTTTAATTCTCGCAATTGAATAAAACAATCCCTAATTAAATCTCTGTCTTTCGTAAAAGGCGCCACCGTCATTATTCCTTTTATTTCTATGTGTTTTTCATCAAAACACATTAACATTTCTTCAACTTGAGTTTTTAAAAACCCTTTTTTTTGTTTTTCTCCAGCAATATTAACACCCAAGAGTACTGGTGTTTTTTTCCCAATTTTTTGACCGTGTAAAGATATTTTTCTTAATAACTTAAGCGAGTGAACAGAATCTATTGTATCAAATAATTCCAAACACTTTTTCACCTTATTAGATTGCAAATGGCCTATAAATCTTTTGGTAATATTAGGCATACATTCAAAAGTTTTAAATTTTTGAATTGACTCTTGAACGCGGTTTTCCCCTATAGATTTAATCCCAGCTTCATATGCTTCTTGTATTATGCTAAACGGATGTGTTTTTGTTACCGCTACAATCTCAACGGAATGATTAAACCCGCCTTTCTTTTTTGCTAGATCTATTTTGCACCTTACACCTTTAAGCTTATGATTTAAATTCATAATTAATCATTGGTCACCTTATCGGCACTGTCAAGGTCTTTTGATGCACTTGGGTTTTTATTTACATTTATTGTTGGGGTGTCTTCACTAATTACTCTGGTAATGGATGATATGCTCGTACCCGCATCAAGCTTTACAAGTTTTACTCCTTGAGTTACTCGTCCAATTGTCCTTATATCAGCAACCGGTTGCCTCATAAGAACTCCAGAGTTAGTTATAATAATTAAATCATCCGAGTCAACGACTTCCATTATATTAACCATTTTACCTGTTCTATCAGTACAACGCATTGTCATCACGCCCTTCCCACCTCGAGTTTGTGTTCTATATTGTATAACATCCGTTCTCTTCCCCATCCCTTTTTCTGTTGCAACAAGGATTGTTCCCTCTCTCCGGATGACCAACATACCAACTACCCGGTCTTCTTTTGAGCCGAGGGTAATTCCTTTAACCCCCATTGTCTTTCTGCCACTTGGGCGAATATTATTTTCAGAAAACCTAATTGATTTTCCTTCATAGGTTCCCAGAAGAATATCGTGTTCACCATTTGTTATTCTTGCTTCTATGAGTTTATCTTGATCTCGAATATCAATAGCGTATATGCCCCCCTTTCTGGGTTTCCCATAAGCAGATAAAACCGTTTTTTTAACAATTCCTTTTTCAGTTGCCATAACAACATAGTGACTATCATCAAATTTATCTACTGTAACAAATGCTTCTACTTTTTCACCAGGAGCACACCCAATTAAATTAACAACAGCACGCCCCCTGGCTGCCCTACCACCTTGGGGTATATCATATACTTTTAACCAATAACACTTACCTTGATCTGTGAAAAAAAGCATATAATGGTGAGTGTTCGCAATTAAAAGGTGTTCAACAAAGTCCTCTTCTTTGCTCATTGCCCCTTGAACTCCTCTTCCACCGCGACGCTGAGTTCTATAGGTGTTTAGGGCTGTCCGTTTTATATATCCCTTATGAGTAACTGTGAGCACAACCTCTTCTTCTGCAATCATATCTTCCATTGAAAAATCTGAATCAACCGGAACGATCTCGGTAAGTCGTTCATCTCCATATTGGTCTCGTATTTCTAGCAATTCATTTTTAATTATATTCATTCTTTGGTTTTTGCTTTCTAATATGCCTCTTAAATGTGCAATGTGTTTTATTAGCTCTTTATATTCATGAACAATTTTTTCAACTTCCAAACCTGTGAGTTTTTGTAATCTCATATCTAATATTGCCTGAGACTGTAGCTCAGATAAATTAAAACTGTTCATAAGTCCTTCTTTAGCAACGATCGGATCTTTGCTTTCTCTGATAATTGTTATTACTTCATCAATATTATCTAGGGCAATTTTTAATCCTTCAAGTATGTGTGCACGTGCCTCTGCCTCTCTTAAATCATATTCTGTTCTTCTAACAATAATGCTGTGACGAAAATCTACAAAATGCTGCAACACAGTTTTCAGAGGCATGATTTTTGGGATTCCGTCAACAAGTGCTAATAAAATTATACCAAAAGTGTCTTGTAGTTGGGTGTGTTTATACAGCTGATTTAAAATCACCTCTGGAACTGCATCTCGTTTAGTTTCTATAACAACACGTATCCCATCTTTATCAGATTCGTCTCTAAGGTCAGTAATGCCTTGAATTTTTTTGTCTCGCACTAATTCAGCAATTTTTTCAACAAGGTTAGCTTTATTTGTTTGATATGCTACCTCGGTTATAACAATGCTGTCTTTCCCCGTTTTATTTGTTTCAATATGTGC
>CAZEER010000064.1:0-12798 GCA_964511215.1 uncultured bacterium
TTGATACTCAAATTGCGTGGGGTGTATTGGGGCCCGAGTATCAAATTTCATTATCATACCTTATTTATCGACTGCTTGATATGCGAATAGAAAAAAATTATCAACGAATCGATTGGACCCATAGACCTCTAGAAAATTCACATTTAATATATGCAGCAGGTGATGTGGAGTTTTTGCCAGATTTATATACAATACTTCAAGATAAATTGAAGGAAAAAAACAAATGTCAATTATTTGAAGAAATTATGTCTGAAATTGCTTTAGAATGGTTCGATAAAATAGATCAACCAAAAAAATTGAGTTTAGATTCATTTAGAAATGCCTGGGAACTTGATTATATTGGATTGGCGGCTTTGAAGTATCTTATTGGATGGTATAATGGACTTACATTAGAAAAGCAAAGAAGTGTCCCTAAGCCACATATTTTATTTAGTATGTCAAAAACTCTTCCGCAGTCAGCTGATGATTTAAAAAAGATTCAAGGTATGCCATTTAAATTTATAAAAAAGGAGGGAGATAAAATAACCGGTAGAATGCTGATGGCAACATATAATGCAGATCCAAATGACTTTAAAATAATTAAACCTAAACCCTACAGATCATTTGATGAAATTAAAATGTATGCCTTAATAAAAATGATTTTGTCAGAAACAGCATGTGCGCTTTCAATAGCGCCTGAAATACTCTATAATGATATTTTAATTAAAAAAATGATTAAAGAAGCCCTCAATGATAATAATGTATTATCATCAACTAAAGTGTTTAAAGGTTGGAGAGAAAAACACATAAAAAAATGCTTTTCTGAATATTGCAATAGTTATAGTTAATATAATTAATGGATAAAATAAAATATGCAGAATTTTTATTAGGATTGGCCATCAGAGATACTCTTGTTGCTACAGTTGTATTGTCTAAGCCTGAAGATTTTACCCTTTTAATTTATAGTGTAGATTTGAATTAAAGTAATAGATTTAATTATTAGAATAATATGAAATAGCTTCAAACTCTTTAGATCCATAAAATGAGCAATTCAGTCCAAAATAATAATAGGGTTATTTCTGTCGATGTATTTAGGGCTATAACTATGGTTCTAATGATCTGGGTAAATGACTTTTGGACACTCAATTCTATCCCAAAGTGGCTTAAGCATGCATCTTCAGGGGAGGACTATTTGGGTTTCTCTGATGTTATTTTCCCTTGGTTTTTATTTGTTATGGGTATGTCTCTACCTTTTGCTTTTAGAGACAGATTTGAGAAAAAAGAGAGCGAAATGATAATATGGAAACATATTATTTTACGTACTGTAGCGCTTCTAGTGATGGGACTTTTCCACATGAATATGGAAATGTATAACCATGATAATTCCATTTTTACAAAACCGGTTTTTGTCATTATATCTACTTGTGCATTTTTTATGATTTGGAATAGATATCCTAATGCAGGACAGAAGAATAAGAATGTATTCAAGGCCTTGCAGATAATTGGTGTATTATTATTAGTTACAATGTTTCTATCCTATTCTGGAAAGGGTTATGATGGCCAGGAAATTGGTTTTAGAGCACACTGGTGGGGGATACTTGGTCTGATCGGATGGGTATATTTTATTGCGGCAACGACTTTCTTGTTTATAAATAATTCAATATTGGGTGCGTGTGTTGCTTTTTTTGTTTGTTTGGGATTAAATATTCTTAGTAGTAGTGGTGTCCCTTATAATATTTTTTCTTGGCAGAGTGCTAACTGGATTCCTGGTGGAGGTGGCCTTCAGGCATTGACCTTTGGAGGTATAATAGTGTCTCTATTGCTAATTAAGTATAAAAATAAGAACAATATTAGAGGTCTATATATAACTCTATTTTTCTTTGGATTAGCGGCACTATTATCAGGAATATTATTGCGAAACTATTTTATTATAAGCAAAATTAGTGGAACCCCGACCTGGATCTTGATCTCATTGTCGACAGCAGTGTTTTTATTTATATGTCTTCACTGGGTTGTAGATATAAAAAAATACCTAGTATGGTATAAGTATATTAAGATAGCTGGTACCGCAACTTTGACATGTTATCTTGTTCCATATTTCTACTATAGTTTTAGAACTATTTTTGGATTAGAGTTACCTAATATTTTTCTTACTGGTATCACAGGGCTAATTAAATCTTTTATTTATACTTTTATAATAATTGGTATTTGCTGGATTCTTAATCGGGGCAAGGTCCGATTAAAAATCTAATTTAATATTGTAAACAATTTTTGCAACTTCCACTAACAGCTAACCCCATTCTCTTCATGGATTCGTTTTTTTGATGCTGACCAGGAGCATATCAGGCATTTTCTGAGATTATGATTCCGTGCGGGGCAATGCTCACGCCCAAAGAATATAATTTGCAGGTGGCGTTTATTCCAGAAGCTTTCAGGCCATAATTCTTTAAGATTTTTTTCTGTCATTTTAACATTTTTTGCTTTGGATAATCCCCACCGTGCAGCCAGTCGGTGTATGTGTGTATCTATCGGAAATGCAGGGAATCCGTACCACTGCGACATTACAACACTGGCTGTTTTATGTCCAACACCAGCTAGGCTCTCAAGGTAGTCCCAATCTGCACGCATTCCGCCTCCTTTGATTAGTTGATTGGCCATAATACTGAGGTTTCGTGCTTTTGTCGGAGCGAGTCCTATCTCTCGTATTAAATGTTTAATTGTATCTATTTCAAGCTTGGCCATCTTCTGGGGCGTGTTGGCCATCTTAAACAATTTAGGTGTTACTTGATTAACTTTCTTATCAGTGGTTTGTGCTGAGAGCATCACGGCCACAAGTAGCGTGTAGGCGTCTGAGTGCCTAAGTGGTATCGGAGTTGTGGGATATAATCTATCTAATATTTCGCCTATCTTTTCTGCTTTATCAATGCGTTTCATGAGTACCACTTCAAGTCAATATTTTTGGTTTAATTTGTTTAGAAGAATTATTTGGATATAGATTAATTATTCAATTTAATTAATTTATGTTAGGTTAAGATCTTTTTATTAAGATTATTTCATAAGAAAATAATTTTTTACAATATTTAAGTATATAATATTAATAATGATTAAAAATAGTCTGGTTATAATATTATCTATTATCCTGGTTAACGCTCAGGTAACTAAAATTTGTGACTTAAAAACTGGGGACCCCCTAGATCAAGTTAATATATATAACAAAAAGATAGGAACAACGACTGATGAGAATGGTCTATTTGACTTAGAAATATTTGATGATGATGATTTAATTACCTTTTCCCTCATAGGATATAAAAATATTGATTTTCTAAAGTCGGATATTCCACATGTCATTTATATGGCTAGGGAGTCTATACCTATGGAGCTCATTAATGTTGTAGGAGCAAAAGGAAATTCCAGGAAAAATTATATTAAACTTGAGAGAGATGTTAGAAAAGTATACCCCTACGCATTGACTGTGTCAAATATTTTAAGAGAATATGAACACACTTTAGACAGTTTAGATAATTATCCATTTTATAAACGATACTATAAGAAACGCAAAGTGTTTAAAAATATCGAGGATGATTTAATATCTCAGTATGGCAGACCAATCACCCGCCTAACAAAAAGACAGGGAAGGATATTGATAAGACTTGTTGACAGGGAGACGAGCAGAACATCTTTTAATATTATAAAGGATTTTAGAAATATTTTAAGTGCTGGATTTTGGCAATTAACGGCAAGGATATTTGGTCACAATCTTAAGTCAAGATATGATCCAAAAATTGGTGAAGATAGGATGATTGAGTTTATCCTGCAAAAAATGAATATAGAGAAGAAATAATATGAAGAAATCCAATGGCTAGGCCAGATGGTATTCGATTTTTTAATTATTCTTCTACAATCGATGTATTTCCTATCCGTATCAAATAGACAACCACAACCTATGTTTAGATTTAAATTCTTATAACATTATAGATATAATTGATTTCATTATGCTTTAGGCCTATGATATCTATGAAATCAAATTAATCGATTATTTTATTAAAAATTGGGAGTTTGAAATGAAAAAGTATCAAATTCTATTTTATTTCTCTTTGATTACGACATATGGTCAATCTGTAACGGGGAATGATTTATTGAGTGATCTACAAAACAGTAATAAGAATGCTGTTTATACATATTGGATAGGTATTGTGAATGGTAATATTCAAGGATATGAATATGGAACCTGGTTTGTATTAGAGCATATGGCTAAGCTAGATATGATAACACCTGAAGAGAAAATTAAACTGATGGAATCTCTCGAAATAAAACTTCCAGATGATGCGGATGAGGAGGATATATTTAAGATTGTTTGGAAAAACATTAGTAAGAACCCCGAAAGAAGGCACATGCATTTATCTGAACTAACTCACATAGCTATTAAAGAGAAAGCAACGGTAACTAAGTGAAGAAAAAATCTTATTCAGAAATTTTAACAACCTGGCGAGAGGAAGGAGCTGTTTTAATCGATGGTGTATTTAGTGTTGATGAAATAAATAATGTCCAAAAAGATATTGGCAAAATCTTTAAAGGTAAAAAAGGTTCAATCCCAAAAATAAAAAAGCATGGCGGTTCCCCTGAAACCGATGCTGATCAATTCTTGAATTTTGAGAACATCCCCTTTGACTGTTCTCCAGCGCTAAATCTTATTAGCGTTCATCCTCAATTAATAAATATAGCAAAGGAGGCACTTGGTACTAATGATATTAGATTGTATCAGGCGCAAGCCTGGGCTAAATACGCAGGAGAAGCTGACTTTGAACAATCTTTCCATTGTGATTTTGGTAATCACACCCTTACCGTTCCGTCAGAAATGTTACACGAGAATTCAATTACTTTTCTTATGTACTTTTCAGATGTTTCAGAAAAACATGGTCCGGCACATTACGTTAAAAGAACAGATGCTAAAAAAATTATAGATGTAATGCCCAAGTTCCTCAGTGGCCGTGAAGATTACAACTTACAGGATGAACTGTTCCCTTTTTCATGCTCAACTGCAGGACCAGCGGGAACAATTTTTGCTTATGGCATTGATATTTTTCATAGGGCCACAAATATTACAGTAAATGGGGGGTATCGATTTGCTGTGACATCTTGTTTTAAAAAAGGCGGCAATGATACCATAGGCTATACAGCATGGCCATACCATCAGATAAAGCCGTGGAATATCATTTTTGAACATGCGACACCAGAACAATTGAATTGTTTTGGTGTTCCTCTACCGGGTGAACCTTTTTGGAATAAAAACACTCTTAATTTAGCTCAGTTGAGATATCCAAAATGGAATATGAAAGATTATCAATTATAAGTGAGAGGTGAATGAGTTTTATACTGTATACCCTGATTGTCAATGTTTTTGATTTAATACAATTACTTATTATCGTGCGAGTGATTCTTAGTTGGGTTCCGCATAATCAATACAATCAGATTATCTATGCGATTTATCAGATTACAGAATATATTTTTAAACCAATTAGGGAATTTCTTCCTTTTTCCGCTACTGGCATTGATTTTTCCCCCTTTTTAGCATTCTTATTTATTGGTTTTATAAAAAAACTACTCTTAGTGTCTATCTAAAAACGAATTAAGAGGCCATGCTCTATAAGCTATTTAGAATATATAGGGATCTCCCTGAAAACATAATACTCTTATTTATTTTTGAGTTTATTCTCAGTCTGGTACACGTTGCCTTTATACTTATTCTTAATATTTACCTTAGAAAACAAGGTTTCTCAGATCCTGAAATTGCTTCTTTTAATTCTCTCAGATTTATAGGTGCGTTGGCCTTTTCATTGCCTCTTGGTATATATATTAAAGGAAAACGGTTGAAACCATTTTTTATTGCATCATCCTTTCTTGTGCCGCTAACTAGTTTTTTAATTATCGAATCAATACAATATAAAATTGTGCCTCTAATTCAATTATCTTTTTTATTGTGGGGCTTGGGTATGATGTTCATGCGTGTTTGTTCTTTACCATTTGTTATTCGTAATACTACATCGACTAACAGTAGTGAGGCTCTATCTCTAAATGCAGCGACATGGTCACTGGCGACTATTGTGTCTGGACTTATTATAAGTGGCTTAAATTGGATTAATATATTAGATATTCATCAAATGACCATCGTTTTTGACGAAAAAGGAATTTTAAGAGTTATTACACTTATGGGACTGTGCTCAATAATATTTGCATTGAATATAAAAGAAGAAAATTACCATAATCTGGAAAAGAGTAATCCTTTACTATCTTTACACAAATCTTACGACTGGGAGTTAATTTTTCAAGCAATTTCACCCTTAATCCTTATTTCCATTGGCGCAGGTCTGACAATACCATTTGTAAATCTTTTTTTCAATTCAATCTTTGGTATAACATCCAGTGACTTTAGCCTAATGGGTAGTCTCACTGCAATGTTAGTATTTTTTTCATCGCTGATGGTCCCAATTTTTAAAAAAAAATATGGATATTGGTTTACAATAGTCTTGGTACAGAGTCTGGCAATAATATGCCTGGTTATTATGGCTCTAACTGAAATATTTGCAGCACATACATATGCGATATATATAGCGATTCTTGCTTTTGTTATGAGGCAGCCTCTTATGCATATGGCACACCCATCTTCAAATGAATTAATGATGAATTATGTTGGGAAAAGAAACCAAGAGCTTATAAGCGCGTTAAGCTCGAGTTTGTGGAGTGCCTCATGGTTTATTAGTGCTAAAATTTTTGAGTGGTTGAGATTGTTAGATTATCAATATTATGAAATATTTCTCATTACATCAGGCTTGTATATACTAGGCGTTATATTGTATATATCACTTATAAGGCGGTATGAAGCTATGCACAATGAGAACGACCATGGTGTTTTTCCAATAATTGATGAATTAAACCAAGACTAATAGCATATTAATTTGTATATATAATTATTAAACTTTAACGTGTTTAAACAAATTTATTTTATTTTATTATTTTCAACGTTTATTATTGGACAATGTAGCGAGGGTGAAGTAGAGCTATGGGGTAATTGTTACCCCCAAGATAATACCTATGAACTATACTTATCTGGTCAACAGCTTGGTGGCTCAATACCACCTGATATAGAACTACTTTATAATTTGATGTTTTTGGATCTCTCAGGAAATGACATAGAAGGAGACATCCCAATACAATTATATAATCTTACAAATTTGCTTGGGCTAGACTTAAGAAATAATAATATTGAAGGTGAATTAGTTGAAGATGTCGGGAATTTGACTAATCTGATGAACCTCTATCTTGGCTCAAATCAATTATCTGGTTCAATACCCCAAAATATAGGCAACCTAACTAGTTTGGTGGAATTCGATTTATCTAATAATCATATTACAGGGACCATTCCAAATAGCATTGGTAATCTCATTCATTTGTCGGCACTCAATTTGAATACAAATCAAATCCAAGGCCCATTACCTGTTGAGATAGAGCTTCTAGAGGGGCTGGACTATTTATTTTTACATAATAATCTAATAACTGATACAGTGCCAAATGTAGTGTGTGATCTTGGAATAAATTGGGAGAATCCATACTTTTTCAATATATCTAACAATCAACTATGTCCCCCATATCCTTGGTGTATAGAAGATTATTTAGGAGAGCAAGACGCTGTTGAATGTGATGGTGTTGTGGAGCTATGGGATACGCTATACTATGCTCCAGAAATTACTGAATTGGATTTATCATATAATGATTTATCAGGGGCATTACCGCCTGCAATTGGTAGCCTAACAAACTTAATAAGCCTTGATTTGTCATATAATGATTTAACGGGTGTCATACCCTCTGAGATTGGGAATCTAGATAGCCTTAGATATTTAAATTTATCTTACAATCAATTAACTGGAGCACTACCATCATCGTTAGGTAGTCTTGCTAATCTAATTGAATTGCGTATATACTCGAATGAATTATCAGGGTCTATACCAGTAGAAGTTGGAAATTTAAATAACCTAGAATATTTTAATATTTTTAATAATCAGATATCAGGTGAAATACCACCAGCCATAGGTAGTCTGGTACAGTTAGAGAAACTCTACCTTCACAATAATCAATTAACGGGGTCTCTGCCGACAGAGCTTTATGCATTGACTAATCTTACAAGTCTATATATCAGTAATAATAATCTTACTGGTGGTATTTTAACTGAAATAGAAAATTTACAATATTTAGAACGTTTAAAACTTCAGGGGAATGAACTCTCAGGCGTGTTGCCTGAGGCAATTTGCAATCTAGAATTAGACTGGAGCGACCCCATTATGTTCAATATTTCGAACAATCAATTCTGTGAGCCATATCCGAATTGCATAGGTGGATACGAGGGCAATCAAGATACTTCAAGTTGCAATGAAGTAACAATCATATCAGATGATTTGCCTAATTCATATGGCCTAAATAAAATATACCCTAATCCGTTTAATCCTTTGACCAGAATTCAATACACTATTGGAGAATATTCAATGGTCGAAATTAACATTATAGATTTAATGGGAAGAAATGTGAATGCCCTTTTGTTGACTATGGAGGGTCCAGGTGTAAAAACCATAGAATGGGATGGAAAGGACTCTGGTGGTAATAATGTGGCACCTGGAGTTTATTTTTGCAGTCTATCAGCCAGTAATATTACAGAAACAAAAAAAATAGTATTATTAAAGTAATATATTAAATATTTATCTGTAAATATTAATAATTAAATAATATAAGTATAATTAATAAGACACTTTATATAGCTAAAAAAGAATGCGTATAGAAAATGATCATTGACCATTTAACAAATAATTTCATTACAATAATATGACAGTTGACACTTTGATTTATAAATCAAACACTGTACAAAATATTACACTTAAATATTTAGTCTATTTGCCTGCTGATTATGAATCTTCAAAAGGTAATTATCCTCTGACACTTTTTCTTCATGGAGTAGGAGAAAGAGGAAATAATTTGGATGATTTAAAGAGACATGGGATACCTAAATGTATAGAAAGTGGTAAAGAATTTCCTTTTATTGTTATTGCACCTCAGTGTCCTGAAGGTGTCTGGTGGAGTTATGGGGATTACGTTTTCTCTTTAACAGCATTGACTAGAATGATAATCAAAAAATATAGAGTAGATTCAGATAGAGTGTATGGCACTGGCCTTAGTATGGGAGGTTTTGGGGTGCTGGCAATGGCAATCCAAGATCCAGATCTGTTTTCTGCAATAGTGCCAATATGTGGTGGAGCAGATATAAATAAATTACAACGATTATCCAATCTACCCATTTGGCTTTTCCACGGTCTAAAGGATGATGTTTGTCCTGTAGAAAGTTCAATTTTAATATATAAAATACTCAAAAAAGTGAACTTGAATATAAAATTAAAAGTCTATGATAATCTTGAGCATGACTCATGGACAAAAACTTATGAAAACAATGATGTTTATGAATGGCTAATGAGCCATACAAAATAAACTAAAAACCATGGATAGTGGGATCGCTGAGAGGTCCTTCCATTTTAATCATAATTACTGATCCTTGTCTGTCGAGTTCTTTATTATTTTTTTTCTCCCAGTTACGAATCCATTTCTTTATGCCTAATGCTATTGGGTTAATTTTTATTTGCGTGTTATGTAATACCATATCAGGTACTGCACCATTTTGACGTAGAGAGAAGTCTCCTTCAATATTAACTTTAAGAAATGGTGTCTGAAGTTTTATTATCATGTCGCCAGTGAATTCATTAATCATCTCAATCTCAATATCAATTAAGCGTATCATTAGTGAATTATTCCATATACCTAAAGTTTCCAAAAGATTCTTTATTTCTGGCTCATTACCCAAACCTGCTGGGAGTTTTATTTCAAAGTTTCTAATTCTGAATTTACCATTGCCATTGTGAATAATTGGATACTCAGAGAGAGTACCGTTCACCATAAGATTCTTAGTCTCTAGAGTCAACTCGGGTAGATTAATGCGAGTCTGATTTACTAATTTGTTTAAAGGAGTTGCTGTAAAGGAAGTATTTATAATTTTAAATTGTCCTCTTTTCATTCCTATGCTGAACTCTGAGAGGTCTGGCGTGATATTTATATCTAACTTTGATGAGAATAAGGTGGAAACATTCTGCATTTGAAATAGATAATGCCAATCTACATTAGGCAAGTTATATAAAGAATCTACCTCAGGATCAATTTGAAAATTTCTATTTTGAAAATTATAATAAATTGATTTTGATTTATAGATGGGATTGATTTTTGTGGAGTTGGCAATAATATTTTCAGGTAGATTAAGTAGATACGACCATTCGTAAGAATTGAATGGGGGAGCGTCTAGATCTATATATTTATTAATTGCAAGCTCATTTAGAGATGGTGGAAGTTTATTGTAGTCTATACGATACAAATCAATAGCCTTCACTATAGATTTGATTGCATCTTTTGGTACAGACTCTCTTATTTCAAGCCGTTTTAGTTTTTCTTTTGTAATCCAATCTGTAGAATTTATTTTAGAGTTAAGTGAAAGTTTTTTTAAGACTAATTCAGGACCAGATATATTGATTTTTGATATATTTTTTTTATCATCAAGCCAATTCTCAATTTTGATATTTGAAAAACCAAATTGAAATTCCGCGATATTTAGAGTATGTATGTCTGGCTTTTCTTCGTTGGGATGCCAGCTAAAATGAAGGTCATTAAAGTATAAGCCTGTTTCAAGTAAGCTACCATCAATTTTTCCGTCAAACTGTGCGTAGATTGGATTAAATAAACTATATATGCAAATTGTGAAAGAGGTATAGCCTAATCTAAGGTATTTTATGGTCATTACTTTAGTATTCAGAGTATGATAATAAAATATAAAATTAGTATCTTTAAACCATCCATTGTGGAACATTTTTTTATTTTTCTTGTTGAAAGGAAACAGCTTGGCTAATTCTAAACTTGTTTATTCTACAGAAGATATTATATCAGATGATATATATGATTCTAGTGTAACGGAGAGATTATCACCCCGAGACCAGAGAGTTCGTCTACATCTGGATAGAAAAAAAGGTGGTAGAGTCATCTCTATTGTAAAAGGTTTGATAGAGAATGATGAAGTTCTAAAAATATTAATGCGTGAATTAAAAAAGAGATGTGCGACAGGTGGGTCATTAAAAAATGGTGAAATAATTATCCAGGGTAATCAACGTGATATGATTAAAGAGATATTATTAAAAAAAGGTTACAGTGTAAAATTAAGTGGTGGATAAAAAAATGAAATTTATTTATAATTTAGTTTTGGTATTAATCTCCCTGACTGTAGGAGTATGGAGCTGCTCAGAGGCATCCGGGTATGGTTCCTTTTCATTGGTGCTAACTGGTAGTCTTCATGGACAGTTAGATCCCTGTGGTTGAAAGAAAAATCCATTGGGCGGTCTGTCCAGACGTTATGTGAAAATACAGGAGTTAAAGGAGGCTGGTAAAGATCCTATTATTTTGGATGCGGGTGATTTGTTTTTCAGTACGAAAAAATTGGATGCTGTTAATAGAAGGTCTGAGGAGTATCGTGCCAAATCAATTTTGAAAGGTTATAATAAAATTGGATGTGATGCAATCAATGTAGGTCATTACGAGATGCTAAATGGCTTAAAATTTTTAAGAAATCTCACTAAAACGACAGATATTCCTTTTATATCGGCTAATTTAAGAAGTGCTAAATCCAATGAGCTATTGTTCCAGCCATATCATATAATTGAAAGAGAAAAAATTAAGTTTGGAGTTATAGGTCTTACTAGCATGCTTCCAGATACGTGTAAGTCTATTGTCGCAGATGACTATATCACTGTTGGTAATCAGTATATTGATGAGCTATCAAAAAACACGGATATTATAATTATGTTAGTCAATGCTGAAAGATCTGCTCAAAGTGATCTCGTTGCAAATTTTCCTAATGCAGATTTTATCATTACAAGTGGAAGTAATAATATGTCTCGACATAATAGTCCTCAAAAGACTGGCGGACCCTATATCTATTCCTGTGGCAAACAAGGTAAATATTTGTTAGTGTTAGATGCTGATCTTAAGAATAAAAATGAACCTATGGTTGATGTCTCAGGACATCAAAAAAAGATCGATGATATAAAAAAACGATTCAAAAGACTTCAAAAGAAGGATCCTTCAAAGTCTCTGGAAGATATTTATTCAAAACAGGAAAATATCTTAAAAATAATTAATCAATACCGTACTGATTTAAAAGAATCAGAATTAGCTGTTGCTAATGCAGTAAATACGGTGCAATTCAAAACAATAGCTCTTAATAATAAGATTCAAGATGATCCCGATATACTATCTTTTGTTGATTTATCAATTAAGACATGTAATTCTCTAAATCCAGAGACACTTTCAAAGAGTAAGTCTGAAAAAAATAAGGTAAAAGCAAAAAAAACGGATCATTCAGGTCATAAACATTAAATTTACTTGGAGACAAGAAATCAGATAACAATCTTATTTGCCGTTTCTTTACTGTTAGCTGCAAGTGTCAATAGCATAAGACCCAGTGGCGGTATTACTTGGAAATCGATACCAATTAAATCTGTAAAAGAGGCAGAAGATGTTCTTAATATTATTGAACCTATAATTAGGGAAATTGATTTAGACTTAGCTATCTCTTTACATGATAAGGGTCTCCTGTTTATTGATGCACGTGCCGAAGAATATCTTGTTGATGGATACATACCAAATGCAATTGCAGATGATGATTTTGATAGTTTAACAGAAAAGATTAAT
>CAZEER010000065.1:0-5423 GCA_964511215.1 uncultured bacterium
GCAACAAAAAAAGCAGTGAATTACATGGTAGATTATTTAAGTAATAACTATGATATATCTGCTGAAGATGCATACATGCTTTGTTCTTTGGTTGGGGATCTAAAAATTGCAGAGGTTGTTGATGTGCCCAATATGTTGGTAGCAATGCATTTTCCTAAATCAATTCTTGACCAGCTATAGTACTTAATTATATTATGAATAAAGATTTTGTTTACCGTCTCTTTTTTTTGAAATGATACAGGAATTGTTAATACATTTGTGGTTTAATTATATTTGAAAAATTAAATGGAAAATTTAGAAAAATTACATGATGCTGTTTTAAATGGAGATCCTCCTACTGCGATTGCAATAACAGAACAAGCATTGGCTGAAAAAATTGACCCTCATATTTTAATTAATGAATATATGATTAGAGCTATGGATGAGGTAGGTGCAAGATTTGAGCGATTTGAATATTTTATTCCTCAATTACTTATGTCTGCAAAAGCTATGAAAGGAGCGATGGCATTGATTCGTCCACTTCTTATTGGAGATGGGGTTGGTGATTCTGCTATTTGTGCTATTACTGGAACCGTAAAAGGTGATGTCCATGATATTGGAAAAAATTTACTAGGTGCATTATTAGAGGGAGGAGGTTTTCGTTTGGTCGATTTAGGTACTAACGTAAGCTCCGAACAATTTATAGATGCTGTAAAAGAAAATGATGCAAAACTAGTTTGCATGTCAGCATTGCTTACTACTACTATGCCTGGCATGAAAACAACTATAGATGCATTCAAAGATGCCGGTATGCGAGACGATGTGATTATATTGGTTGGCGGAGCTCCTGTAACACAGCATTTTGCAGATGAGATAGGCGCAGATGGATACAAAGACAATGCAAGTGCGGGTGTTGTGTTGGCAAAAGAATTGCTCGGTATAACAAAATAACTAGAAAGTATAATTTTATTCTAAATTTGTTAACACCAGTTCATTATTAAACAGTATTTTTATTGTAACAATGGGGAAAAAACCTCGTATAACACTCCTACCTTTAAAACAAAGTTTTGAAGTAGAAAAAAAGTCTGAACTTCATGATGTATTATTTACATATGGAGTTGAATTTCCCTGTGGAGGACATGCACGGTGCCGTGGTTGTCGTATTCGGATCAAAGAAGGGACGCTCCCTATTACTTCCCCACAGAAGCAGATACTGAATGATAAAGAGATCAGGGAGGGATGGCGCCTTGCCTGTCAGGGAGTAGTTAATGATGATCTTGTAATTGAGCTTGATCAATGGAAGTCAGATGTTTTGTCTGATGATACAAGGTTTCAATTTACACCAATGGAGGGTCTTGGTATTGCTATTGACCTAGGTACAACTACGTTAGCAGCTCAATTAGTGGATCGTAATACAGGTGAAGTATTGGCAGTTGAGACAGGCATAAATCCACAAGCCAGATTTGGTGGTGATATTATGACGCGTATTGATGCTGCCTCGAGATTGAAAAAACAAAATGAAATGAAAAAATTAATTCGGGTTCAATTGTATGATATGATCATGGATCTATTTCAAAGTTCTCAAAGTTCAAAAGATGATCTGAAAAGAGTTATTATTGTTGGGAATGCTGTTATGCATAATCTTTTTTGTGAATTGGATGTTGCCCCTATGGGATTCCATCCTTTTGAACCTATTTCAAATGACTTAGAAATTTATTCACCAAAAGAATTAGGTTGGAATCTAAATAGAGATGTTATAATTGAATTTCTTCCAGGAATAGGGAGTTTTGTTGGAAGCGATATATTAGTTGGAGCTTGGGTACAAAATATGGCTGAGAGTGATGAGGTACGAGTGCTGGTAGATCTTGGAACTAATGGAGAGATTATGGTAGGTAATAGAAAAAAGATATTGACAGCTTCAACGGCTGCTGGCCCTGCTTTTGAAGGCGCTGGTATTTCTATGGGCATGCGTGCAGCAACCGGTGCAATATCCACAGTTACTCTAAAAAATAATAAAATAATTCCTAAAATACTAGGCTCAGGAGAGCCAAGAGGAATCTGCGGAAGCGGATTGGTAGATGCTGTTTCTGCTTATTTAGATATGGGTTTAATTAAGGCTGATGGCAGATTTCTAGATGGAGAATACATTATGGTGTTAGACCCTGTAAAGATTACACAGAAAGATATTCGAGAGCTGCAGCTAGCTAAAGGAGCAATAGCTACAGGTATACGATTATTATTGAAAGAACTAGATTCATCAGAGGATAATGTTGCAGAAGTATATTTATCAGGAGCTTTCGGAAATTATATAAGTAAAAGGAGTTCTCGTCGTATTGGTCTTTTAAACTTTCCTCAGACAAAGATTACTACAGCAGGCAATACTGCTCTTTTAGGTGCAAAAAAAGCAATTTTCAATGAAAGACAATCAAATAACTTTTTTTCAATAAGAGAAAAAACAGAACATCTCGATCTAAGTATGCATCCAGATTTTACTGATGTGTTTGCAGAGCTCGTGAATTTTCCTGAAAAAAGAAAATAATTTACTTTTTCAGTTGCTCAGATAGATGTTTAATGTATTCAGGCGTGCTGCCACAGCACCCTCCAAGTATTTGGATTCCTAATTGGTGAATTTTTACCATCCCATCTACAAATTCTTCAATGGATTGCCCATAAGAGACAGCATTTCCATTTAATTCAGGTTGACCAGCGTTAGGTTTTATGGAAATCGGCGTAGTTGTAATGGTCAATAATTCTTCTGCAAGTTGATATAATTCCACACTATCTAAATTACAATTTGTTCCAATTATATCTGCACCAGCATCAAGAAATTTTTTTGTGCATTCTTCAAGAGAGTTACCCATTACTGTATAAAACCCATTACCGGTTTGCGCATAAGTCATATTTGCAATAATTGGTTTTTTACTAATTCTTCTGATAGCTTTGACTGCGAGGACTGCTTCTTCAATATCAATCATTGTTTCAATACTAAACAGATCAACATCTGCTTTTTCTAAAACGACAGCCTGTTTATAAAAAGCTTTTTCTAACTCTTCTAAAGTAGCAGGCCCAAGTGGCTCAATTAACAAACCAGATGGACCAATATCACCTGACACAAGCGAATTCCCGCCGTATTCCCTACAAATTTCTACTGCTCTTTGATTAACAAGATCATGATGTTGGGAAATACCACATTCTTTTAATCTATAATAGGATGCACCGAATGTATTAGTCTGCAGGATATCACTACCTGCCTCATGGTATAACTTATGTATTTTCCCAATCCTATCGGGGAATTTCATAGTCCACTCCTCAGGCGGTTGCCCTGAATCAAGCCCCATATCCATGAGTAATGAACCCATTGCACCATCAAGGAGGACAGGACCCGTAGATAATCTCTCAATAAGTGATTTAGATTGCATAAAAAAAAATTAGCTTAAATAATTAATTAATCGCTGGGAGTGTATTTAAATCTATATCACCGTTGCACATAATTTTACGCAACTCATGGTCCAGGTGTTTTTCAAGTGGTTTTTTATTATATTTATCAAGTGATTCCTGAATCAAACTTCGAGCACGGTCCTGCCAATTATTGCTTCCAAATTGTTCCCACTGTTGCCAGCTTGTCCTGTCTACCATAGGTCCGGGCATGTAAAGCTCATTCGGCCAATATTCCAATGTATGTTCCATGGTACAGATCTGTTGTTCGGTTAGAACCTCATCAATGAATGGTTTAATGGGTAGATCTTCTTTTATTTCAATATCTCTTGTAAAATGGTTTACGTGTCCACATATCTCATCATCAAAGACTAGTTTTTCTAAGCTAAAACAATTTACAAAATCTAGCATTCCCGCACCTGCTACCTGATTAATTCGACTTAAAGCAGCTAAATAAGCACCACTGGCTGTTTCCGCACCTGCCTGAGGATCATTAAATTTTCCATCACCAAGCCCCATGTATGCCTGAGAAGGGATTTTTAAATGTTGTGCAATTTGCCCATATCCACAATATAATTGTAAGGATTCGACACCGGTCATAGGTGCGCTCATGAGTTGCATATGAAATGAACCAGGAGCACCTCCAAAAATAACTGGAGCTCCCGGTCTGATTAACTGGGTGAAAACAACGCCACTTAATACTTCAGCAGTTTGCATTACAAGTGCACCAACTGTAGTCACAGGGACTGCTAGTCCAATCATTAGTACGGGAACTATTTCAACGATAATACCTTTTTCTACACAATCTATAAGATTATGACTTGAATCAATTCCCCAACGCAGTGGACTGTTAGGGCAACAGGTAAAGACCGCCATTGGTTTTTCTACCATTTCATTGTGATTCTTACGGAAACATTCCATCATACGTGCCATCCGAGGGACACCATGATGTGTAAAGGCTCCGGTAACAATAGGCTTGTCGCTGTGAGTCATTACCATATATAATCTCCAAGCATCAGCTATATCTTGAGGAATATCATCTGTGGAAAACGCTGTAGATGGATAGGCAATGTGTTTTGTTTGATCTACAACTTTTATGTATTCAATAAAATCAGCTGTTTGTGCTGCTCTACGTTCACCAGTTCTCCAATCTAATATGTTTAATGCTGATGATGCTGGAACAAAGTTTGTCTGATTTCCACCAATTGTAGAAAAAGGGGCACCATTTCGATCAAAAAGTTTTATTGTTTCTGGAGATGATGCTATACTTTTTTCAACTATGGTTCTGGGGAAAGTAATACGCTTTGTTTCCTTATTAAATGGCAATCCAGCTTCCACCATTCGATCAATTAATTCATCACATTGAACCTCAACACCTGTTTCTTCTAAAAGATGATATGTTTCTTCCATTATACGGTCTATAAGTTGTTCATCTAGAACTGAAAAATTGATCATTATTTATCCTTTATTATTGTTTGTGTTGCATTAAGACTGTTAGTGCCATGTAGTCCACCTCCAGGATGGGTTCCCGGGCCACAAAGATAAAGATTATTAAAAGGGGTTTTATATTGAGCAGTGCTTATAGTGGGGCGCATAAACATAAACTGATCAAGAGTCATTTCTCCGTGGTTTAAATTTCCTTCTGAAAGTCCAAATTCATTCTCTAAATCTTTTGGAGAGTGAATCAAAGTTGATTCAACTAGATCTGTAAAGCCAGGCATTGATTTTTCTAATATGCGAGTAACGTTGTTTTTTAGTTCATCATTAATTGTAGAATTCCATTTTTGGTTACGTAAATGATAGGGAGTATATTGAACAGTTGCAGAAACCACATGTTTTCCCTCAGGCGAAAACTCGGGGTTGATAATGCTAGGAAAACAAAATTCGATAAATGGGTTTTCTGAAAGACGGCCATATTTTACAGAATCGCTGGAACGTTCTAAATATTCGATACTGGGACAGATTGAAAACATAGTATTCATATGTTCTGATGAAACATTTTTTATTAT
>CAZEER010000065.1:5523-9002 GCA_964511215.1 uncultured bacterium
CCTTTTGTAAGGTTTTTGCAAATTCTAAAGTACCACCTTTAATAAAGCAATTATTGTGAATAACACCTCCATTATATAAATGCTGATGTAGAAAATTATATCCTGTAGAAGCAGAAAAAGGTCCAAGAGATGAGTGGTGGACACCAATAGCTGAAAGAGCACCTCTTAGCAAATCATTTTCAAACCATTCGTCCATCATTTCGGGCATCATCATGGGAGCGACTCTAAGCAGATCAACTATGCCTTGAGTACCATGTCTAAGAATTGGATTTAACATTGACCTCATTGACAAAGCTTCTACGATTCCAATATTAGGAACCTCAGGAGGCGTGATATGATATAAATGTTCTAAGAATTCAGTTAGCTTTTTAATGTATATAGTAAAATTTTTCCAGTTTTCAGCATCTTTGGTGGATAACTTTCTAATTGATTCAGTTGTTTTGTCAAGGTCCCGATGGAATAATAGGTGTTCATTATTATTTCCCAAGGCAACATGTGTTACAGAAGGTTTAATTAGATTTAATCCATGTGAATTAATATCTAATTTTTTTAGCAACCTTGGATTAATCCATTTTACTGCATCATGAATTAGATTACATTTAAATCCAGGTACAAATTCAATTGTTGATGCCATTCCACCTATATTGGAGCAAGCCTCTAAAACCAAGACTTTTTTCCCAGCTTTACCAAGGAGTGCCGCAGAACTTAAACTGTTTATGCCGCTACCAATTATAATCACATCATAATGTCTCATTTTAATATGCCTAATATCTTTTTTGCAGCCATTTCTCCAGGTGAACCCGTTATTCCACCTCCAGGGTGTGTGCCAGAACCACATTGAAAATAATTTTTAATTGGCGTTGTATAGTCTGCCCATTTTACGGCAGGGCGTAAAGAAAACAATTGCTGAATTGTTAATTCACCATGAAAAATGTTCCCTTCGGTTAGTCCAAATGTAGATTCTAAATCAGCTGGTGTTAATACCTGACGATGTAAGATAAGCTCTTTTATATTTGGAGCATATTGGGCCAATGTATTAATCACAGCATCTCCAAAAGCATCACGTTTATTATTATCCCATCCACCTTTTATATCATAAGGAGCGTACTGTACAAAACATGACATAACGTGTTTCCCTGGCGGTGCCATTTCTGGGTCAAGTACAGACGGTAGTATTATATCCATAAAAGGTTTCTGAGAAAAGTTGCCATATTTTGCATCATCGTAAGCCTGTTCTAAATGGTCGTAGCTAGGGCTTATGGATATAGCACCACGGAGATGGTGCCCATCACCCGGTAAACAAGTAAAATCAGGGAGCCCGTCCAGAGCTAAATTGACTTTACCACGAATACGAAAATTTTTAATAGATTGTACAAAGTCAGAAGGTAGCTCATTTTCTTCTAATAGTTTTAAAAAAGATAGTTTTGGATCTAACCCTGAAATGACTATATCAGACTTATATTCATCGCCATTCTCCATAGCGACTCCAATAGCACGTCCATTTTTTGTAATTACCTTTTCTACAGGAGCTTCTGTTATGATTTTAGCTCCAAAATGTTTTGCGGATCTAGCAATTGCCATACTTACTGCACCAGTACCTCCTCTTTGGAAACCCCAGGCTCTAAAAGCGCCATCGATATCACCCATATAATGATGGAGCATAACGTATGCTGAACCTGGCGAACGCGGTCCCATGAAAGTCCCAATAATTCCACTGGCTGACATGGTTGCTTTAAGTGGCTCAAATTCAAACCATTCGTCAAGAAAATCAGCGGAACTCATTGTCATAAGTTTTGTTAGATATTCAAACTGCTCTGTTGAAAGAGTCTTAAAATGATTTAACAATTTTTTTATATTAGATAAATCTGAGAATGATGGTCGAAGTGCATTTGGTGCAAGAGTTTCTAGTATCGGACGGACTGCCATCCCAATCTGTCCCATGCGAGGGCCAAAGCGCGTGTAAGTTTCGGCATCCCTAACCGAGTGCCGAGCAATTTCACGATAGGTTTGGTCTGCGTCTGCGGTACGCAATAAGTAATCATTTTCCAATGGTGTAAAAGTACTTTCCAGCGGTAATAGTTCGAGACCAAATCGAGGTAACATCAGTTCGCGCATGACATTAGCTTTCATGAGACTAACGACATAAGAACAAACAGAAAATTTAAACCCAGGAAAAACTTCTTCCGTAACTGCAGCACCACCGAGCACATGTCTTCTTTCTAATACTAAGACTTTTTTCCCAGCGCGTGAAAGATATGCTGCCGCTGTTAAGCCATTATGCCCACCACCGATAACAATTGCATCAAATTTATTTATTCTGGACAAGACCGTTTTCTTTTAGGATCAAAAAATGGTGTTTTAACAACTTTAGCTTTCGTTAGTTTTCTAAAATGCTCGATTTTTAATTCAAAATCAAGGGCTGTCCCTATCATTGAATAGTTACTTTTTACATGGGCTAGTGCAATATAACGCTTTAAAATAGGAGACCAGGCACCACTAGTGGCATATCCTACTTGTTGGTGGTTATAATATAATGGTGTGCTTGTACGCCAAGCGGTAGAGGGAAGCCCAGGAGCTAGACCAACCTCTCTATAATGTTTTTCCAATTGATCCCACTTTATTTCTATACCAATAAACTCCCATTCAGGACCTTTGACAAGTTCTTTTTCCAATGCATTTTTCCCAATAAAGTTATCTTTTTTCATTTTAACTGCCCATCCCAATCCTAATTCAAAAGGAGATGATTTTCTAGATTCTATAATAGCATGGCGTGAGGAAATGTAATCTACATCCAATAAAATTAGACCAGCCTCTATACGAGCGATATCCAAAGCATGTAGTCCAGTCGGAGTGATACCAAATGGTTTACCTTGTTCTAAAAGAATATCCCAAACAGTCAAAGCATCTTGAGGGTCGATCCAAATTTCATAACCTAAGTCACCTGTATAACCGGTACGGGAAATAGAGACAGAGCAATCACCGATGCTAGTATTCATCATCCAAAAAAACTTCAGGCGGTCTAAAGAATCTTTGGCAATCGCATTTAATATTTTACGTGAATTTGGTCCTTGTAACGCCAAGGCTGCCGTATTATTTGAATCATCATTAACGGCCAAATCCAGTCCCAGGGCATTGTATTCTAACCATTCTAAATTTGGTTCTGCGCTGGTAATTCTAAATTTTTTCTCTGATAACCTTTGCACTGTCCCATCATCAATAACTTTACCATTTTCATCGCACCATGGTGTGTACATTACTTGCCCAACTTTACAAATATTAATATTTCTTGTTACTAATTGATTGAGAAACACTTGGGCATCAGGGCCTTCAATAATGTATTTATATAAAGGCGTTATATCTAAGAGAGCAGATTTAGTCCGAATAGCAAAATATTCATTCTCATGGGTAAGTTCATAATTTGTAGCGGATAAATACCCAGACCAACGTCTCCATTCCTGAGATTCATTTAATTTAGATGT
>CAZEER010000065.1:9102-12731 GCA_964511215.1 uncultured bacterium
TGCTAAAACATTGCAACCCATAGAATCATATTCTGCATCAGAGACTTCAATAAGTTGAATTTTTCGATCCAGAAGATATTTTCTGAATGGTACAGGAAGCAACCTAGAATAAACTAAAAATAGATTGTGATCTATTGGAGAAATGTTACTCATAAGATGGAGGCAATCACTTGAACCATTCCAGTGAGGCAACGGTACTGGAATCACATTATCTACCAGATCACCTAAAAGTGTTCGGAATTGTGTAATTCCTTCTGTATTAGATCTATATCCTTCACCAACGGCTACGGTTTTTTGATCAATCCAGACGACATCACCGCCTTCTAGTATCCCAGGGTATTCAATTTGACCTAATATTGGCACATTAATAGATTCAAAATATTTTCTTATTGTATTGGGTTCTTGGGATCGTGCTTTTTTCCCCATATTACATATAATGGCTCCGCCGTTTGATATAATACATGGATCATGTGTATAGATAGAATCTAGAGATGTTGATTTATCAGCAGGTAAAAAGTGAATTTCTGGTCCAAATGATTTAATCAATTTTAAAAATTTGTCATAATCTGCGCACGCTTTTTCATAGTCTGGAATGCTCGAATAATTTAATTGATTAGTTTCCTTATTAATTTTAGCTTGATTAATAAACGCATCTTTTGGATGTTTAAGTAATATGCGTTTAATAGGGCTGACCATGTCTTGGCAGCTAAGTTGAATCATGATTTAGTCCAAGGAACCTTCAACACACGTAGTCTGGAATCCACCGCGTATATTATATAAGGTTGTGACCATTAATTTATCGGTATTTAATACTGATTTTAGATCAGAATAAATCCGTTTGGTTACAGCTTCTTGGTAGATTCCAACATTTCTAAAGCTGACAAAGTAATATTTGAGAGATTTCAATTCGACACACTTACCACCAAAAGGATGATATTCAATTTTTACATAGGCTATATCAGGTAGTCCGCTGAAAGGACAGACCGCACTAAACTCATCTGTCTCAGTTTTTATATATTGGTCTGGACTATCAAAGTCAAATACTTCTAATAAATTTGGATTAATATGAGATGTATCTAGATATTCAAATGTTTTTCCTTCTGCCTTTGCCAATTTATTCTCCTTTATAGATGCAACCTGTCAGTTCAGTTTCTTTTATTTCTATTTGTTTCAAATCTGGTAATATTTTGAAGAGTTTATTCCAAATCCAACTACATAAATTTTCACTTGATGGATTTTCCAACCCGTCAATATCATTTAAATAGGAATGGTCTAATAAATTATGAATGGGATTAAAAGCATTATCAATATCTCCAAAGTCCATGACAAACCCAGTAGTTTTTTGGATATTACCACTAACGGTAACTGTAATCTTAAATGAATGACCATGTACATTTTTACATGGATGGTCATCTGGCAGATTTGGTAATTTTCGTGCAGCTTCAATTGTAAATGTTTTATAGACTTCCATGATTTGAGTTAAGGAATTCCCATGATTTTATGTGTCTGAAGACTAAGTCTCCATTGGGGATTTTTCATAATAAATTCTTCAGATTTTTTAATATTTTCTTCTTGTTTTGGACCATCCATAGGCTGAATGAAAAAATAATCAAAGTTTAACTTTTCATGTTTTTTAGGATTGATTCCACATTGAGGGTATACAATTTTTAATTCATTCCCATTTTTTAAAATAAAATCGGCATTTGATTTTGGACTCACACATATCCAATCAATTCCATCAGGTGGGAGTTTTGTGCCATTAGTTTCGATCCCAATTTCAAAGCCTGCGTCATGGATTATTGATATAAGTTTGCTATCTAATTGAAGTAAAGGTTCACCACCTGTACATATTACATATGGTGTATCTGATTGACCACTTGGCCATAGACTTTTTATAATTTCTATTATTTCACTTTCCGTGTATCTTCCACCACTTGGGCCATCTGTCCCCCAAAAATCTGTATCACACCAGTAACAGATTGCGTTACTTCGATCTTTTTCAAGTCCTGTCCATAGATTACACCCTGTAAAACGAATAAACACAGCATGCCTGCCAGTATAGTATCCTTCTCCTTGGATGGTGTAATATATTTCTTTTACATTATACATTATTTACTAGAATAGGATAAGGGGTCTGATTGCTTCGCTTCCTTGAAACCTTTTAATCTTAAGTAGCAGGCATCACAATGTCCACAGGGATTACCATTTTTAGAAGGATCGTAACAGCTAGATGTAAGACTGTAGTCTATTCCTAATTTTGAACCAGCAAGTATAATTTCGGCTTTAGTCATTTGGATGAGCGGAGTGTGAATTTGAAATGTGAATCCTGAGACACTGGCTTTTGTTGCCAAATTGGACATTTTTTCGAAAGCTGTAATATATTCTGGTCTGCAATCAGGATACCCACTGTAGTCCAGTGCATTTACACCTATAAATATATTAAATGCATCTAAAGTTTCTGCCCATGCTAATGCTAGCGAAAGGAAAATAGTATTTCTTGCTGGTACATAAGTAACAGGTATATCTCTCATATTAGACTCATTTCTATCTTTCGGTATAGGTCTTTGATCTGTAAGTGCTGAACCTCCGAACTGGGCTAAGTCTATATCAATCATTCTATGATTTTTAACATTAAAGAAATCAATGATTTTTTTTGCAGATTGCAATTCAAAATCATGATGTTGTCCATAATTAACAGTTAAGGTGTTTAACCTATAACCTTGACTTTTTGCAATTGCAAGACAGGTTGTGGAATCAAGACCCCCAGAAAGAAGTATAACAGCATTAGTACTCATTAGATGACAGTATCACAAGATTGAAGCATTCTTATTATATTTAATATGTTACAAAAAACACGGCATTTCCAAATAGTACTTTACTATTATACCAGAAGGAACGGAATAATGGATTATCTGCAATATAAATGATTCTGCCCTTTTTAATATCTTGAACACCAAAAATTAAATTATTATTTATTTTTTTCTTTATTCGATTGCCCATGAATCCTGCAATATGGGAATTTGAATTATTTAATATTCCTACGTTCCATCCTTTTGGTAATAATGGATACAATTTTTTCTCGAGTTTAAGATTAAAATAGATTTCATCATAACCAAATGCTAGTGGATGAGAATTATCCATTTCTATTTTTACTATACTACCATAAGCTGAATCGATCAATCGTTTTCTTTTTCTATTACCATACTTTTTGTTTCGATCACTTAACTTTTCTTTTTCAGCGACTTTTTTTGCTTCCTTTTTTGCAGTTTCTGATTCGTATTTTACCAGTCCATAACCTTTTTGATCGACAAATTTTTCCATTGCAGAACCAATAATAATCATTCGTCCACCATTTTGAACCCATTTTAATAATTGAGGGGGAGGAGATGCTTTGATTAATAAAGATGCTCCCGTTTCTTTCTTTACTTGAGCATTTGGGGGTATTTCTGTTTTCAGAAAACTATAACTACCGTTTGGAAGGATTAATACATCTAATTTATCAAAAGGTATTGATTTGAAATCAGATGTATTAAAAACTGAAATTGGAAAATGTATTTGTTGTTCAAAAAAATGCCAGATTTCTCCAAAATTATTACTTGATATTCCATCACCTGCTAGGACACCAACTC
>CAZEER010000066.1:0-11668 GCA_964511215.1 uncultured bacterium
ACACCTTCAGCTAATTATAACGGGACTGATTCATTTACATACTTAGGTAATGATGGGACAGTAGATTCAGAGCCCGCAACTTTCACCATAACCATTAACCCGGTGAATGATGCACCGGTCGCTACTAATTATGCTATGACAATGGATGAAGATGGAAGCTACATTGGTTACCTGGGGGGTGATGATATTGATGGTGATCCACTTACATTCTCAATTGTAACTCCATCAGATAATGGCACGATAGAGATTGCAAGTTCTACCGGAGAATATATCTATACTCCAGCAGCAAACTATAACGGTACAGACTCATTTACCTATCTCGTCAACGATGGTATGGTTGATTCAGAAGTGGCTTCTATGGGTATCACTGTTAACCCGGTTAATGATGCCCCGGTTATTGATACTCTGGCTGACGTTGCCACAGATGAAGATAATGCACTGACTCTTGCACTCACAGCCACGGACGTGGACGAAGATTTCTTATCTTTTTCTGTTAATGATCTTGAGAACATTGAGTCATATATCTATCATAGCGGATCCAGTGACAGTCTCATGCTTATTCCGGCACAAGACTGGAACGGTACCGCTGAGATTTATGTTGCCGTTGACGATGGTAATGGTTTATCTGATGAGACTTCATTTACCTTAACTGTTAATCCTGTGGACGATGAACCTTTTGTGGAAGGATATCTGGATGACGTCTATTTTTATGAAGATTTCCAGGATGAGTGGTCAGTCAACCTTGATGATATATTTGAAGATATCGATGGTGATCTAACCTACACTGCTCATTTGCTAGATACAGCAGTAGTGGCGGTAGATATCAGTGAAAGTTTCATGAGCCTCTATCCCCTTGAAAATGCCAATGGTCAGACAGAGTTAGTCGTGACAGCATCTAACCCGACAAGAGCATCTGTTTCTGATACAGTTATGGTTACCGTCTTTGCAGTAAATGATGCCCCGGTCTTGGATGATACTCTGCCGTCCATCCATTTTAATGAGGACGATATGATCTATCTTATGTCTGTGGTGGATCTGGTGAGTGAGGGCATGCTGGCAGATGTAGACCATGAGGTCACCGACCTCGGTTTTTATCTGTATTGTGATAATGAATATATCCACGTTGACTGGTCTGACGATCCGTCTTCAAATCCCGTTTTATATGCTGATGAAAATTTTTATGGTAGCGGTATCTTAATACTTTGCGTTAGCGATGGCGAGTACGAGGTGTGCAGTGACGCTGAGGTTGCTGTCCTTCCGGTTAATGATGCTCCTTACTTCCATGGAGAGATGCATGCGCCGGTAGGTTTAAATATGGATTTTCATGTACCTGTCCACACTGATGATATAGACTCTGACAGTCTAGCTCTGTCATTCGAAAATGAGTCAGGTGTTCCCTATTGGGTTAGCCTTGATGAAAATATAATACACGGTGTACCAGATGCGCTGGGGTACTATCCACTGGTACTTAGTCTGAGTGATGGAGATACAACAGCACTGGATACATTCCATCTACATGTAGAAAATTTTAGTCCTGTCATCAGCTCAATTGAAGACGTGCCTGATGATCAGGGTGGAAGGGTATATATCAATTTTGAACGCTCATACTTTGACGTACCTAATGAGTCGGGACAGTACTACACAGTCTACCGTCATGATCTAGTCAGCGATAGTATGATGTGGGTTGGCGTTGGTTCTTTCTCTGCGACTGGGAGTGATATATATACGGCGGAAGTATCAACCCTGCTGGACTCTAGTGTGATCGGCGATGGAGATACTGAGTTCAGGCTTATTGCCTTTATGAATGAAGATATTTTTCAGTCAGAGATTATGTCTGGCTATTCAGTGGATAACATTGCACCGCCAGCACCAACTGGAGTGGTAGCATCCCAGGTCGGAACGGATATAGTCCTATCCTGGAACCCTATGGACATAGAAGACCTAAATCACTATAGTATTTACAGATCAGAGACGTCTGAGTTTGAGATAGGCGCAGATAATTTTATTGGAGAGAGTACGGTACATTCTTTTACGGATACTACAGCAGAGTGGCTCACGAGCTATTTTTACAAGCTAAATGCCACGGACTACGCGGGAAATATTGGTCCAGAATCGGTTCCGGTTGAGGGCTATGTATATGTCAACCTGCCGCCAGCGCTAGTCTCTATCGACTCTCAGTATGTCGATGAGGATCAGTCACTCGTAGTTCTTTTGTATGCCACAGACACTAATGAAGAAGATGTACTAGAATATTCAGCCTTCAGCACAGACGAAGGGATTAGCCTTGTAGTAGAGAGTGATACCCTGCACATCGCGCCAGGTGAGAACTGGTACGGTATATCCGAGATAATGGTATCGGTTACCGATGGAGAACTAACTGACAGTACTGTCTTTGTGTTAACTGTCAATGGTGTCAATGACGCCCCAGGAGATTTTTCTCTTCTGAGCCCTGAAGACAGTTCCCTGGTGCTAATCACAAATGAAGACATCGATAGTCAAATGCAAATAGGTTTTGCGTGGGAAGAGAGCATTGATATTGACAATGATGAATTAGAGTATCATTTCAAACTATATAGTGGCAACTACTCTGAGACAAATATAGATCCGGTAATCGACACACTAGTCAATGGAAATTCGGTGGATATATCCTACGAGTTTATTGCTGATGTGATAGGCATGACCGGAGGCAATACTCTTAGCGGAGACTGGTTTGTCATAACAAATGACGGGAGTGACACAACGATGTCCAATCAGGTTAGGTACATCACTCTTGACGCTAGCGATGTGCTGTCGGTTGATGGAGATTTGTTACCAGGGGTATTTGCCTTACACCAGAACTATCCTAATCCATTTAATCCGACCACGCAGATTAAATATGACCTACCACATGAAGAGATGGTAAATATAGTAATATATGATGTTACCGGTAGGCAGGTAAAGGTGTTAGTAAATAAATTTCAGCCTGCTGGCTATCGCTCTGTTAGGTGGAGCGCCACCAATAATTTTGGTGAGTCTGTGTCTGCGGGTATCTATATCTATACGATTCAAGCAGGAACATTCATGCAGGCCAGGAAAATGCTATTACTAAAGTAATCTCCAAGAGAGAGTACAATATGGATAGGGCTTTGTTTTTAGAATAATTTTCTAATTATTACAAATTCTATACAAAAAAATAATTATTATCCCGATATAATAATTAAATAATTTCACCAGTACAATTTTAAGTTTAAAGCATAGATATATATTATACCGATTAGACTACGTTCTTATGAAAAATGAAAAAAGGATTCAGTATTATGGATAACCCTCTACTAAAAAAATCAAATGAACCATTTGGCACTATTCCATTTAACGATATTAAAAAGGATCATTTTATACCAGCCCTAGATGCCGCTATAGATGAAGGTAAGGCCGAGTTGGATGAGATATCATCAAATGGCGATGACCCGACATTTGATAACACGGTTCTGGCTTTCGAATTAAGCTTTAGCGCAATAGACAGAGTGGCGAAGCCCTACTTCCATCTTTTTGGAAGTGAATCTGATGATGCTTTCCAGTCTCTTGCGGATGAAATCAGCCCCAAGCTTGCAAAATTTGATAGCGATATTTATTTGAATGATAAACTCTTTACTAGAATAAAAGAGGTTTATGATAATAAGGATAAGATCAGCGACAGCGAAGATCTTAGGCTCTTGGAGATAGTCTATAAGGATTTTAAACGCAATGGGGCAAACCTCAATCAGGATGATAAAGAGAGGCTGAGAAATCTCGATAACGAGCTGTCTACATTGTCACCGAAATTTTCAAATAACACCCTGAAAGCGACAAACTCATTTGAGCTGTGGCTCGATGAGGCTGACCTCGAAGGTCTCCCTGATATGGCCAGAGAGGCAGCAAAAATGGCGGCAAAAGGAAAGGGGAAAGACGATAGGTGGTTGATTACCCTGCAGTTTCCGAGTTTTGGTCCATTTATGAAATTTTCTAAAAGAAGGGACCTGAGGGAGAAGGTGCACAGGGCCATGGTTACACAGTGCAATGGCGGAGAGTTTGACAATACATCATTATGTAAAAACATTGCAGACCTTAAACATGAGAGAGCGAAAATACTTGGGTTTGATAATTATGCAGACTACATCCTGGAAGAGAGAATGGCAGAAAACCAAAAAAATATTTTCAACCTACTTGATAATCTCTATGATGCGAGTATTGGCTATGCAAAAAATGATTTAAAAGAGATTAAAAAAATTGCACAGGAGCTGGATGGTTTAACAGATTTAGAGCCCTGGGATTTCTCGTATTACTCAGAAAAGCTCAAGCAAAAGCTGTATGACTTTAATGAAGACTCATTGAGGCCATATTTTCAATCGGAGAAAGTTATAGCTGGAGTTTTTGACATTGCTAAAAAACTATATGGTCTAGATTTTGTGGTTCTCAATAATATCCAAAAGTGGCATGATGATGTGGAAGTGTATGAAGTTTTTGATGAAAAAGAGTCCCATATTGGACTACTATATGTTGACCTATTTCCGAGGGAGACAAAAAGATCCGGTGCCTGGATGAACCCAATAAAGGAACAGGGTATGGAGGACGATGGCATCGTGAGGCCGCACATATCATTGACATGTAACCTGACAAAGCCCACAGATGAGAAACCTTCCCTGTTAACTTACAGTGAGGTGGAAACCATTTTCCATGAGTTTGGACATTGTCTACATGGTCTACTAGCGAATAGGAAATATAAATCAATAGCAGGGACAAATGTATTTTGGGATTTTGTTGAGCTTCCATCGCAGATTATGGAAAACTGGGTAGGTGAAAAAGAGGCACTCTCTTTGTTTGCGCATCACTACGAGTCAGGTGAAATAATTTCTGATGATTTAATTCAGAAAATTAAAGAATCCCAAAACTTTATGTCCGGAACCCTGTGCCTGCGCCAGCTGTCATTCGGCTATCTGGACATGGCCTGGTTTGGTAAGAATAATAGTGTCGATAGCGTAGAGGATTTTGAGTGGGAGGCTACTGAAAAAACAAATCTATTTGATAAGATTCCTGGTTCATCTATGTCCTGCAAATTCGGTCATATTTTTGCAGGGGGTTACTCGGCCGGTTATTACTCGTACAAGTGGGCTGAGGTTTTGGAGGCAGATGCATTTGAAAAATTCAAAGAAGATGGAATCTTCAATAGGCAGACCGCAGAATCATTCAGAGACAATATTCTATCACAGGGGAATATCAGGCATCCTATGGAGCTGTATAAAGCTTTTAGGGGCAGGGAGCCAAAGGTTGAGGCACTATTAAGGAGAGAAGGATTATTGTCAGTAGATGCTTGATAGTTTATTAGAATCTCTACCTAAGAAAGACAGTCCCGGATTATTTTTTAATCCTTTAATAGGGTAGGTGGATGTTATTAGATGTACTGAGTATAGGCCTCGTTTTCGGTACAGGATGAGCAGGATGTTAGATTCCATATTTGTATTAAATGGATAATACGGTAGCCAACAGCTCATTCTCAAGGCTCTCCCAATATCTACAGCGCTGGAAGGGAAAGGTCGTACTGGCCTCTGTATATTCGGCATTAAATAAGATATTTGACATAGCGCCCGAAGTGTTGATCGGAGTTGCGGTTGACCTTGTTGTAAAAAAGAACCAGAGTTTTGTTGCCTCCCTGGGGTTTGAGTCAATCAACTCACAGGTCCTTTTTATAGGGGGCTTAACTTTTATCATATGGGCTCTTGAGTCTTTATTTGAATACTTATACATGATAGAGTGGAGGGGCTTAGCCCAAAATGTTGAGCACAATCTCAGGGTGTCTGCCTATGACCACGCGCAGAGACTGGACCTGGACTGGCATGAGAAGCAATCCACTGGAAATATTACTGCAATATTAAATGACGACATTAACCAGCTAGAGAGATTTCTTAATAATGGCGTAAATCAGATTATACAGGTAGTCATCTCCACACTTATAATTGGATGTATTTTCTTTTACATCTCACCCTTGATCGCATCCATAGCCATTGTCCCGGTTCCGTTGATATTTTTTATTAGTTTATTTTTTCAAAAGAAGCTCTCACCAAGATATAAAAGTATAAGAGAAAAAGTAGGAATCCTTAACTCATCGATTGTTAATAATCTTATTGCTATAAACATTATTAAGAGTTTTATGACCTTTCGTATTGAGAGAGAATCTCTAGAGCAAAAAAGCAGAGACTATCAGCAGGAAAACATCAGCGCAATAGCCATCAGTAGTGCTTTTAACCCATTAATAAGAATGGGTGTCTTAGCTGGATTTTTAGGTACGATGCTAATAGGTAGTTATATGGCCCTTAGCGGGACCATAGAGGTAGGATCATACAGTGTACTTGTCTTTCTGACGCAAAGATTTCTGTGGCCATTTACAAGCCTCTCCACATTGATAGATGATTTTGAGCGTTCCATGGCTTCATGCTCAAGGATATTCAATATGATGAGTGTGGAAAAGACAATATTCAATGCTCCTAATGCACTTTCTCCGGATAGTCTGAAGTGCGATATAAAGTTTGAGAATATATCTTTTAGTTATAAGCCTGATATAAAATTGTTTGAAAATTTGAATCTGGTCATTCCATTTGGTTCGGCAACTGGAATTGTAGGTGATACAGGGTCTGGGAAAACCACGATCGCTAAATTATTATTAAGATTGTACGAGCCTGACAGTGGTGGTATTTATTTAGGGGATCATCAAATCAATGATATCGATATATCTTTTTTGAGAAATAAAATAGGTATAGTAAGCCAGGAATCCTTCTTATTCAATGCAAGTATCAGGGATAACATATGTTATGGTATAAGTAATCCCGGAGACGGTGAATTAGAATTAGCAGTTAGGCAGAGCCAGGTTAAAGAATTTATTGATAAGTTTCCTGATGGTCTGGATACAATAGTTGGCGAACGAGGGCAGACCCTTTCTGGTGGTCAGCGACAGAGGATAGCGATTGCAAGAACTTTGATGAGAAACCCTAAGGTTGTTATTTTCGATGAGGCAACATCATCAGTGGATAATCGCACAGAGCTCCTGATACAGCGAGCATTGTTTGCTATCAGAGAGGGGAGAACCTCAATTATAATTGCACACAGGCTGTCTACTATTAGAAATTGCAGTAATATATTAGTCCTAAACGATGGTAAGATAGTTGAAGAAGGGGACCACGACTCACTGGTTGGACAGAGAAATAGCTATTACTCTAAATTATGGAATATTCAGACCGGAAAGCAATTGAAATAGTATAATGATTACGTAGAAAATATAAATTGTGCTCCAATTCACATATTGGAAAAATGGACACGATGTTAATAGGTAATGTTATTAAATTTTAATGATTTTATAGGTAATGTATATAAGAGTTATGTTGTTTCCGTCATTCTGTAATAAGGCTTGTTATGAATCACTATAGAGGTATTTCCCTATTACCTCTTTTATATTTATCGGTATTATGTTTCGTTGGTTCTGAAATTTTGTTTGCAGCACAGAACGTTAACAATTTTTATCATATACAAAATTCGTTAGTGCAGCAAAATAACCATGTTGATTCTGGCGCAGATAGAGACAATAATGTTTCTGCGACAGTCTTTGATCATTTAGGGTTTCCTAATGATAGTGCCACAGTTTATTTTATATCTACCCAGTGGGACACATCTATCGCAGTTGGCACTGATATCGCGGGTATTGCATCGACGGAAATTGATACAGGACTGTGGAGCGTATACGCACATAATAATTCAGACAATGGTACGTATATTGATCTGTGGGATGGTGGAGTTTTTCAGGTTACCTCTGATGGTATGGTGGACAATGTTGAATTGTATTTGTATCCCAGAAGCGAGTATGGATTTTTGATTGCGAGCATGCGGACCTCCTACAATGGTGAGATAATGGATTATATCCCCATGGCCGGTGTTATGATAGAAGACAGTACCGGGAACACTGTCTATTACGGTTCCACTAATGTCTGGGGTGATATTGGGACACCTCTATTGCCTGATCAGGAGTATACTGTGATTGTATCTTCTGATGGTGAATTTCAGGAGCAATCCATATACATAGATACGACTGATACATACTACGAGCTAATGTTTTTATTTGAAGATGAGGATGGAGGTGGTGGCGGTGATGACAGTAGTCACTTTGACTATGAAATTGTGGGATTCGACTATATGGGTCATTTTTCGGGGCATCATTATTTTTCCTCATACGATAGCGTGTCATGGCAGAGTGCATCCTATTACGTTGACACTATGTATGTAGAAAATGCAACCGACCTGCACATGGTGACTATTTCATCTGCACAGGAAAACAACTTCATCCAAAATTCTTTTGATACTACTATGTGGAACACGAACAGCGCTTGGATTGGTCTGACAGATGAGGTAGAGGAGGGTGTCTGGTTTTGGGTTAACGGTGAAGAGTTGACATACACCAATTGGAACGGTGGCGAGCCGAATAACTCAGGCGGTAATGAACACTACGCTGAACTCAGCAGTAGCAGTGGACTTTGGAATGATTTGCCAAATAATTATTCGAGAGCATTTATTATTGAAGTTGAATTTGAGAATAATGACGGCACTGAGCCTGCAATAATTCTCAGTGTTGAAGATATACCCGATGATCAAGGCGGTAGGGTGTATATTAACTTTGAGCGTTCTATTTACGATGATGGTGACCTAGGAAGTACCCAGATGTATACGGTAGAAAGGTTGGATGGTGGACAGTGGATCGGACTATCTTCGGTTGGTGCGTACGGTAGTGATTTATATACGATTGAAGCCACAACCCTATCAGATTCGACCAGTGACTCGGATGGGATCACTACTTACCGTATTATCGCTAATATGGATGAAGGAAATTTTGAGAGTGCACCTGTAGATGGATACTCTGTAGATAATATTGCACCCGGATTGGTAATGGGCCTGTCTGGTAGCTATGCTGAGAATTATATATACCTATCATGGGATCAGTCTGAGGCGAATGATTTTTCACATTATCTCCTATACCACAGTTTAAATTCAGAATTTATTCCAGACGAAGAAAATATTTTAGTTAGTACTGTGTCGCCATATTTTGAACACAATACAAACGAAACTGGGGAGTACTACTATATAATTTCAGCGGTCGATGAACATGGTAATGAAGGACACTACTCAGAGGTAGTTGATGTATTGGTACTTGGAGAAATCAGGAATGATATAGTTCCTGATACATATATTCTTAAACAGAACTATCCTAACCCATTTAATCCGGAAACTGTAGTCAACTATGCACTCCCAAATAGTGATAATGTAAATATAACTATATATGATATTTATGGGAGAAATATAAAGTCTTTAATTAGAGGACTTCAGGGGCCTGGCTATTACTCTGTACGTTGGGATGGGACAGACCATTTTGGGAAAACTGTTTCAGCGGGTATGTATATCTATATGATTCATGCTGGTGAGTTCAAAAGTGTAAAGAAAATGATTTTGTTAAAATGAGGGGTAAGTATATAATTTGAGTAGCTTTAAATTTAGATCCTTCTATGATTCAATGATATTTTATATTAATTAATGAAGAATATTTTCTTTTTACTGACTGTATTTTGTTTATTTTCATGTGAAAATAAACAGCTCTCGATAAATCCTAAACCTTTGGACAATATATTAGATAAGTATGTCCAAGAAGGGTACTATCCATTTCTATATGTTAGAATGGAAGACAGGAATGGAGCGGTAATTTATGAACACAGTTCTGTAAATGACGGAATTCTGCCAGGCAGATCAATTGACGACCAGACATTGATAAGAATCTGGTCCATGAGTAAGATTGTGACAATATCTCTTGTAATGGACTTGATCGAGGATGGTATACTTGATTTAGGAGATTCTGTTGTAGAGTATATTCCAGAATTTTCTACTTTAGAGGTTGCAACGGATGGGGATGGTGTTTCATTGACGATGGTAGACACAATGTCAAAAGCCTGTCCCTTTAATTTAGAGCCACTTAAATCTACTATGACACTAAGGCATCTTATTAACCATGAGGCCGGTTTCTATTATGCTACAACGCAGAATCAGTGTATTAATTCTGGAATGGCAGACAATAACCTGCCAAGAGCAAAGAACAGTGATGAGCTCATTGATAAGTTCTCCAATCTTCCGTTGATACAACAACCTGGAGAGTCGCACTACTATGGTACGAATACCACAATCCTAGGCTTAGTGGCTGAGAGAGCGACTGGTAGGAGTTTAAATAGCCTTATTGCAGACAGGATGACAGGGCCGCTGGGTATTAAAGGTCTAAAATATAATTTGAAAAATAATGAGGCCCTCCTCCCAAGGATTACAGGCGTTGACACGGTGCTGCGTATTGCCAGAGATGGTGAACTGGATATTTTTGGTCCGGACGTTCCGAGATATACAACTGATAATAAAATTTATTTAGGTGGTGAGGGAATGATTGCAACAGCAGATGGATACTCTGATTTTCTAAGAATGTTACTTAATAGTGGAAGTCTGAATGGTTATCAATTTCTTAAACCAGAGACTATTAGAGAAATAACATCTCCACATACCCAGTTAGATAGTAGGTGGGGCTACAATGGATACAACCTATGGGTCACAGGTGATACGCTCCGTGAGAGTGGGTGGGGCGATGGAGGTCTCTGGCAGGGTGGCGGCTATGAAGGTACTAAATTCTGGATAGATCCAAAAAGAGGTTTTGTCGCCGTAGTTATGACACAGCTCTATTGGAGTCAGAAAGGTGCCCATGGATTCTACAATGATTTTCGAGGTGAATTGTATCGTCAAATATTTACCTACGAAGAAAATTTACCAAATAATTTACAGTTTTAGTTTTGTGACATTTGTCACAAGGGTTTTATGAATTTTAGATTAAATTATTACTATTTTAAAAAAAAAGTTTGAAAATAAACAATCAGGATTATTTATGAAAATTTTATCAACAATTCTAACTATGAATCTATTTCTAATAGCACAAGAAGATGACACGTCACCCGTGCTAACATATTTTACAATTTCACCTGATACGTTAGATGTAATTAACGGTTCGGCGAACGCCACTTTAACACTTGGTGCTACTGATGATTTAAGTGGACTCTCCTCAGGAAGTATTGTATTGCGGTCGCCATCTGATTCCTATATTGAAGTTGGAAACATTAATTTTCAGGGGCTTCTGTCTGAAGCCTTATCAACAGAGATTACTATTGATCAATATGCAGAGCCAGGCTATTGGTATGTTTCATATATTAGTCTATATGATCAAATCGGTAATTCGGTCACTGTTGAGACTTCTACCTTAGATTCAATGGGATTTGAAACCGAACTCTTTGTATTATCTAATGTAGATGATTCACCGCCTTCGTTGATATATTTTTCAATATTTCCAGATACATTAGATGTAATTGATGGACCTGGAAATATAACGCTAACACTGGGCGCTACTGATAATCTAAGTGGTCTCTCATCGGGAAGTATAGTAATGAGATCTCCGTCTGATTCATATTTTGAAGTAGGGAGTGTTAATTTTCAAGACCTTATTTCTGATACCTCTACCACTGAGATTACTATAGATCAATATGTAGAGCCAGGCTATTGGTATGTTTCATATATTAGTCTATATGATCAAATCGGTAAT
>CAZEER010000067.1:0-11435 GCA_964511215.1 uncultured bacterium
AGAACAAGTGCCTCCTAAGCATTAGATGCAGGTTCGATTCCTGCCGAGGGTACATAATAAAAGAAAAATAATATGCTCAGACCAAAAAAACATATAACTAGAAAAGAAATTCGAAGAGATCCACTTTTAGAAACGGTGGATCAGGCGCAAGCTCATATAGAGCAAAATAAATCCACTTACATGAAAGTTGCTGTTGGTGTCATTGGAATGTTAATTGTTTTTAACATTACTGTTGGTAAACGAACACAGCGAAATATTGATGCAAGTGCCTCTCTGGGGCAAGCGTTAATATCCTTGGATAGAAATGATTTGAATACTGCTCAATTTCAATTAGAAACTATTAATGATGAGTTTACTGGAACTAATAGCGGTGACATATCTGAATACTACCTAGGTAAAATTCAATATGAATCTGGAGAATTAATAGATGCTGAAAAGTATTTACAAGATTTTTTAAAAAAGGATTCGGCACCATATTTACATATTCCAGCGATACTTATGTTAATAGATATTGAATTAAATAAAAATAATCTTACTGAAGCTATAGGCTTAGTAGACAAGGGCATTAGAGTATGTGAAGATATTCATAATCTTAGAACCCTAAAATTGAAAAAAGCTCAATTAAGTTTTATTAATGGAGATAAAGAAATTTCCCGCAAAATTATTGATGAGATATTGAAAGATAAAAACCTTGGTTCAAATCATAGACTGATGGCAGAGGAAATTTTTGGAAAACTTGTAGGCTAATTCCTTGATAAAATAAGATAAATCCATTAAATTACTAGGCTGAAAGCGGGTGAAAACCCGCTTTTCTTTTGTTTGAAATGTCTGATGGTTTAAAACATATCGTTGAGTCTTACCTTATTGAAGGTGCAGTTCTTTTAGATTTACTAGAGGATAAGAGTGCTGGATATATAAGAGTAGTTATTGATTCAGAAAATACAATTACTTTAAATGATACTGCAGGATTAACAAAACGGTTGAAAAATTCTGAGGAGATTAATATGCTTTACCCTGACGGATATCGTCTTGAAGTGACTACCCCTGGTATAGAGCAACCTATCCAATATCCATTCCAGTATAAGAAGAATATTAATAGAGAAATCACTTTAATGTTTAATGATGGGTGTGATATTAAGAATATCACTGGAGTCATTGTCAATGCAGACAAAAAAAGAATAAAAATAACTGATAAAAGTGAGAATATGTTTTGCATACCCTATGATCAAGTTCAATCTGCAAAAGTAAATATTTCATTTAAATAACATCTAGGAGTTTTTTTGGTAAATAGAGAGTTAATTGAAGTTTTTTCCGAGATTGCTCGTGAAAAAAATGTTGAACGTTCTGAGTTGGCAACAATTCTTGAAGAATTATTTCTTTACGTTATAGAAAAAGAATATGGAGACTCATCAAATTGCAGTTGTATAGTAAATATTGATAAAGGTGAAATAGAAATATATGCAGAAAAGACAATCGTTGAAGAAATAGATGATTATAAGGTAGAGATTACACTCGATGAGGCAATATCAAAAGAGCCTGAAGCTGCAGATTTGGAAATCGGCGATATATTTGTCGAAGTTATAGACCCCAAAGTTTTTGGTAGAAGATTAGTTACGACCGCAAAACAATTTTTTGCACAAAGACTAAGAGATGTAGAGAGAAATTATATCTATGAAGATTATGCCAATAGAGTTGGTGAGATTATTATTGGTGTTGTTCATCAAGTCCAAAGGGATGGAGTATTTATCAATATAGAGCAAGCAGAACTAAGAATGCCCAAAAAGGAACAGATTCAAACTGAGAGATATCGGAGAGGTGACACACTGCGTGCGGTAATTAAGTCTGTAGAAGTGACATCCAGGGGTCCTGATATAATTGCTTCAAGAAGTGATAACCATTTTCTCTACAAGTTGTTTGAGTTAGAGGTTCCTGAGATAGAAGATGGGATCATTGATATTACTTCGATCGCTAGATACCCTGGCGAAAGAGCAAAGATTATTGTGCGTTCTAACGATAGAAGAATTGACCCTGTTGGGGCATGTGTCGGGATGCGCGGTAGTAGGATCCAAGCAATTGTTAGAGAATTAAATAATGAAAAAATTGATATAGTTAATTACAGCGAGCAAGATGAAATATTAGTAACTAGGGCTTTGTCTCCAGCTAAACCCGCAAAACTCCTTTTGGATGATGAAAAAAAATATTGTGTTGCACTTTTTGAAGATGACAGCTTAGATGCTGCTATCGGTAGAAATGGTATGAATATTAATCTTGCATCTAAATTAACCGAATATAAAATTGATGCTTACGGCATTCAAGAGTATGATCGCATTCAAGAAGATCAAAAAACAATATTAGCTGATATAGATGGTGTTAATAAGGATTTTGCTGAAGCGCTTAATAATAACAATATAATAATCGTATCAGACCTATTAGACGCAGACATGGAAGATCTACTTAAAATTGATTCTATTAGTGAGGATGATCTCGATGATATTTATGAAGCAGTACAATTATTTATTGAAAGAAAAATTGATATTGTGGATGAAGAGGATTCAGAAGATGTAATATCTAGTTTAGATTTAGATATTTCTGAGATTGCAGTTGAAAAAGAAAAAAGTGTAGATGCAAGTAATACAGAAGAGGAATAATAATTATTTTTCAAAACACAAAATAAATATTATATGGCAAAAATTAGAATATTTCAATTAGCAAAAGAATTAAATCTGTCACACACAGATATTTTAACTTTTCTTAAATCTAAGAAAGTGGATGTCTCTAGCCACATGTCACCTGTAGATGATAATACGCATAAAATGATCATGGATGAATTCTCAAAAGATAAGGAACAGGTGGAGAGATATAGAAAAGAGCAAGTTCGAAGAGAGATTCATGATACTAGATTAAAAGAACAACAACAGGCAGGAAAAAAATTAAAGTTACTATCTTTAACTGAACAGCGTCAGATTGAGAAAAAAGAACACAAAATAATTGAAGAAAAGAAAAAGAAAGAAAAAAAGAAAGAACAAGAAAAAGAGAATATAGAGTTAGCTAATAAAATAGCTCAGCAACAAAAAGAATTTGAAAATAGAAATCGAAGAAATGAAAAGCATCTAACTGATAAGAAAAGTGATTCAAGTCGAAAAGCGAAGGAGTTAAAAAAGAAGTTTAAGTCTAATAAAAAGTTACGATCAATTGACTTAGCTGATATCCAAGGAAAAATTGGCGCAGGTACAAGTAAACAGAATATAAATAAAAAAAATAAGCAAGAAGACAAAGCCTCAGGATCTGTAAAAACAAAGGTAAAAGGAATCCTTGCGCGAATGGATACAAAGGCGAAGAAAAAACAGCACAAAAAAATAAAACAAAAAGATGAAGATATCCCTACAGTTGATGACGGTGATAAGCCAGTTATCAAAGTAGCAGAGTTCTCGAACGTTGAAGAATTAGGAAAAATTTTTGGTGTAACATCTAGTGATATTATTCAGATTTGTATTGAACTGGGAATGCTGGTAACAAAAAATCAAAGAATGGACTGGGATATGATTGAATTGTTGGCTGAACATTTTGGATTTATCCCAGATAAAATCACTGATCTAGGAGAGGACCTATTCCAACTTGAGGAAACCGATGATGATATTAAAAATGCTAAACCTAGAGCTCCAATAGTAACGGTTATGGGGCATGTTGATCATGGTAAGACTAGTCTTTTAGACTATATTCGTAAGACAAATGTAGCAGAGGGAGAATCTGGAGGTATTACTCAGCATATTGGTGCATACAAAGTATTTTATAATGATAGGCAGTTAACTTTTCTTGACACACCGGGTCATGAAGCATTTACGGCAATGCGTGCTAGAGGCGCACAGGTCACCGATATTGTTATTTTAGTTGTAGCTGCGGATGACGCTGCTATGCCTCAAACTATTGAAGCAATCAGTCATACAAAGGCTGCTGGAGTACCAATGGTTGTAGCAATTAATAAAATGGATATTCCTGGTGCAGACCCTGAAAAAGTAAGACGATCTCTTTCAGAGAATGAGGTTTTAGTTGAATCTTGGGGAGGAAAAATTCAAGATATTGAGATAAGTGCAAAAACTGGTGATGGAATTGAGAGCTTAATGGAAAGTTTATTATTGGAAACGGATGTCTTAGAGCTTAAATCTAACTATGAATGTAATGCTAGAGGTTCGGTCGTGGATTCAAGGTTGGACAAAGGGCTAGGCCCGGTTGGTACAGTTTTAATAAAGCAGGGTACTTTGAAGATTGGTGATCCATTTATTTGTGGAGACTTTACGGGTAAAGTAAGAACGCTTACTAATGAAAATGGAAAAAAATTAATAGAAGCTGGACCATCTGATGCAATACAGATTCAAGGTTTTGATCAAGTGCCTCAGGCAGCAGATTTATTCGCAGTGGTTGATAATGAAAAGGAAATAAAACGTATCTCTTCTGAAAGACAAAGAATAAAAAGAGAAATTGAACAAAAGAAAATGGCTTTTTCTCTAGATCAAATGTCTTCATTGATCAAAGAAGGTACAATGAAAACATTACCTCTAATAATCAAGGGTGATGTTGATGGTTCAGTAGAGGCCCTTGCTGAGTCACTTGAAAAAATTAAGAATGATGAAGTAGGAATAAAGGTAGTACATAAGAGCGTCGGTATGGTTACAGAGTCAGATGTTTTATTGGCTGAAGCTTCAAAAGCAGTTATTATTGGATTTCATGTTCAGGTAAATTCTAATGCTCGGTTACAAGCAACTCAGGCAGGGGTAGATATAAGAACATATAATGTAATATATCAAGCAGTAGAAGAATTGACACTGGCACTTGAAGGTATGTTGGAACCCGATAAGGTAGAAAATAGTATTGGAAAAGCTCAGGTCTTGACTCAATTTAAAATACCTAAAATTGGATTCATCGCTGGTTGTAAAGTTTTAGAGGGATTAATTATTCGCAATGGAAAAGCTAGAGTTACAAGGGATGGTGAAACCATAAAAGAGGGTCTAATTAATTCTCTAAAACGGCACAAGGATGATGCAAAGGAAGTAAAAGATGGATTAGAATGTGGTATAGGTATTGAAGGAATAAAGAAATTTAAAGAAGGTGATGTTATTGAAGTGTACGATATACGTGAAGTGAAACGTAAATTAGAATTGAATTGAATTCTAATAAGCCCTACAGTCGCTCTGAAAGAGTCTCAAAACAAGTTTTAGATATTTTAAGTGGTATTCTTGTTAAACATATTGATCTTTCTTCCTTAGGGTTTGTGACTTTGACATATGTGACAATGTCTCCAGATTTAAAATCTGCAAAAGTATTCTACTCTGTTTTAGAACAAAAAAAATCAAATGAAGAGATAAATATTGAGATTAATAAAAAACAGAAGGCATTTAAAAAATTTATGGGTCCTGAGCTGCGATTGAAATCTACACCTGCTATTCGATTTTATTTGGATGATACTCTTTCATATGGAGAAAAAATAAATAAACTCTTCCAGGATTCAGATATTTAATAATTTAATGATTTTAAATCTTCATAAACCTATAGGCTGGACATCATTTGATGTAGTAAAAAAAATTAGATCTATAACTCATGAAAAAAAAGTAGGGCATGCTGGTACACTTGATCCTTTTGCTGAAGGTGTTCTTATACTAGGGACAGGTAAGGATACTAAAATTTTATCTGATATAACTAAAGATAAAAAAACATACGAAGCGTCTTTATTATTAGGGATGTCAACTAACACTTTGGACACAGAAGGTGATATTGTTGCGAATAATCCCGTTCCAATTTTATCAGAAGAAAAAATAACAGATGTTTTGAATTCATTCATTGGTGATTCTTTGCAGATACCACCCATGTTTTCTGCGAAAAAAATAAATGGACAGCGTTTATATAAATTAGCTAGAAAAAATATAACTATCGAAAGAGAGCCGCATAAAATTAAAATATTTTCTATTAGCCTTTTAAGCTATATTGAAAATGTGCTTTCTTTTGTGGTAACATGCTCCAAAGGTACATATGTTAGAGTCTTAGGAAAAGATATTGCAGAAAGATTAAATACTATTGGTCATCTCACAAGATTAATAAGAACAAAAGTCGGAAAATTTTCGATTGAAAAATCATTAACAATTGAAAAATTTCAATCATCGTGGAAATTCTCAGAAGTTTAGACTCATTTATTCCGCTTGAATCGTCTGTTCTAACCATTGGATCATATGATGGTATTCATCGTGGGCATCAGAAGGTTTTATCAACGGTTGTAGAACATTCAAAACTTCTTAAAGTACCATCTGTTTTAGTGACATTTGATCCACACCCTCGATATGTTTTAGACCCTAATGCAAAAGAATTATCACTCATTATGGGAATTGAGCAAAAATTAGAAATAATTGAATCTATTGGGATTAATATTGTATATATAATAAACTTTACACGAAAATTATCAAAAACTACTGCTCGAGAATTTCTTGAAACTATTATACATTCTTTCTTTAGTCCTATATATATGATTATTGGGTACAATCATCATTTCGGGAAAAATAGAGAGGGTAACGCAGAGTTTTTATTGAAATATTGTAAAGAAAAATCTATTGAATTGGATATAATAGAGTCTGTATCAGATAATGAAAAAAGTATATCTAGTTCCCGAATACGTCAACTTATCATAGATGGACATATTAGGAAAGCAAATCTAATTTTAGGGTCAGTTTTTAGTTTTAAAGGTGTAGTTGTAAAGGGGGCAGGAAGAGGTGTTGGTTTAAACTTTCCGACTGCCAATATTATTCCGGTTGAGAATAAGCAAATTTTACCTAAGATTGGTGTCTATTTTGTTAGGGGAAGGATTATTGGACTTAATGCTTATGGTATGTGTAATTTAGGGGTAAGACCTACCTTTGAAGAAAATGAACTTATTATGGAAGTACATTTTTTCCTTGACGAAGTAGATAATTTATATGGGAAAGAGGTAACAATAGAGTTTTTTGAGAGAATACGGGACGAAAAAAAATTTCCCACTTCTGAAAAATTAGTAAAACAATTACAAAAGGATAAACAAAAATGCCTTTCGATAAAAGGCAAATACGAATAGGAGCGTTATAATGCCCATCAATAAAGAAGAAAAAAAGAATTATGTTGAGAAATTTGGTAGTGATTCAAATGATACTGGGTCCTCAGAGGTTCAGATTGCAATTCTAACTCATCGGATCAGAGAACTAACCGAACATGTCAAAGTACATAAAAAAGACACTCATACTAGACGAGGTCTTGTTAATTTGGTTTCTCAACGTAAGAAAATGTTAAAATATCTGATGCGCGCTAATGCAGCATCATATATTAAATTAATCAAAGAGTTGTCCATAAGAGGTTAGAATAATAGATAATTCGATTTAAAAAAGAAGAACATAATGAATAAAAAAGAAAGTACCATCGCTGGTAAAGTGATGAGTTTAGAAACGGGACGGATTGCTCGTCAGAGTAATGGCTCCGTATTGGTAACCCTTGGAGAGACAACAGTATTAGCTACGGTTAATGCATCAAAAGTACCAAGAGAAGATATAGATTTTTTCCCGTTGCAAGTTGAGTATAGGGAAAAACATTACGCTGGTGGAAAAATCCCTGGAGGATTTTTTAAGAGAGAAGCAAGGCCTGCGGAGCATGAAGTGTTAACTAGTAGATTAACAGATCGTCCGATAAGACCATTATTCCCTAAAGGTTTTAAAAATGAAACCCAGATTATGATCACCGTACTGCAGAGTGATGGCGAAAATATGGCAGATACTTTAGCGGGTGTAGGAGCATCAGCAGCACTTATGTCATCAACTATTCCTTGGAATGGTCCTATAGCTACTGTTAGAGTTGGTCGTGTGGATGGAGTTTGTGTAATTAATCCGACAAGGTCTGAATTAGAAAAATCTGATTTGGAATTAGTAGTCTCTGGTAACAGTGAAACAGTTGTGATGGTTGAAGGTGAAGCAAATTGTATGTCTGAATCTGATATGCTAGATGCGCTAAAACAGGGACATGATGTCATTAAAGAAATTATAGAATTACAAAAAGAGCTGATATCATCAATGGAAATTGTTAAAGATGATTTCGTGATTCCAGAACCAGAACAACCACTTGTTGATGCTGTAGAAAAAATCATAGGGAATCAGATAGAAAAAATTGTGACAATTAAGGATAAACAAGATAGAGATAATGAAAAATCTAATATGGTTGAATCAATATTAGAATCATTAGAGGAAGAATTCCCAGATCAAGAGAAACCAATAAAATCAGTTATTGACGATCGTTTTAAGGTTGCATTTAGAGAGCAAGTCCTTTCAACAGGAGTTAGAAGCGATGGAAGGTCAACTGCAGATATCCGTCCTATTACAGTTGAGGCGGGTTTATTATCACGCACACATGGTTCTGCTCTTTTTACACGTGGAGAGACTCAGGCATTGGTAGTTACTACCCTTGGGTCAAAGAGTGATGAGATGATTATTGATAGTATGGATGATGACTATAAAAAATCATACTACTTACATTATAATTTTCCTCCATACTGTGTAGGTGAAGTAGGTAGAATAGGGTTCACAGGGCGAAGAGAAATTGGTCATGGTAATCTTGCACAGCGCGCCATTAAATCTGTTTTGCCAGATTATGATGATTTTCCTTACACTATTCGTATTGTTTCAGAGATAATGGAATCAAATGGATCCTCATCGATGGCGTCTGTTTGTGGAGCATCTCTTTCACTGATGAGTGCTGGTGCACCCTTAAAGTCACCTGTAGCAGGTATTGCAATGGGGCTAATCACTGATGGGAAAAGACACGCAATATTAAGTGACATTCTAGGAATGGAAGATCACCTTGGAGATATGGATTTTAAAATTGCGGGGACAAATGAAGGAATTACAGCAATTCAATTGGATTTAAAAATAGATGGTCTATCCTTTGAATTGATGAAAGATGCTCTAGAACAGGCCAAAGTTGGGAGACTACATATTCTTGATAAAATGAATGAAGTTCTTTCAGCGCCAAATGATATTTCTCCTTATGCCCCTCGCATAATGTCTCTAACGATAAACCCTGAAAAAATAGGTGCCCTAATCGGACCTGGTGGTAAAAATATCAAGAGAATCATTGAAGAAACAGAGTGTGAAGTTAATGTAGATGATGACGGTCTAGTGACAATCGCAGGTGCAAATACTGAAAAATGTAATGAAGCTGTTGAAATGGTAAAAGGAATTACATTTGAACCTGAAGTAGGTATGGAATTTGATTCAGTAGTTACCAGAATTATGAATTTTGGGGCATTTGTTGAGTTCGCACCTGGTAGAGAAGGTATGGTACATATTTCAGAATTAGAGTGGCACCGTGTAGAAAAGGTAGAAGATGTATTGAAAAAGGGAGATGACGTAAGAGTCAAGCTGATAAAGATCGATGATCAAGGAAGATTGGATTTTAGTCGAAAAGCTCTCTTAGAAAAACCAGAAGGATATGTTGAAAGGCCAAAAAAACCAAGGCGAGATAACAATCGAGGCGGTAATCGTTTTAAAAAACGTAGGTTTTAACAAAACCCAAATATATCAATGTAGAGCGGTAATTATGTATCATAGACCATACATATTTACCGCTTTTCTATTTTAGTATATAATTTGATATCCGTTTCAATGAAAAAACCTGAATTATCAAAGCATTACCAAGAACGCCTGCCTTCAGTAATTAGAAAGGCGCAGATCGCATTCTCTGATAGGGTAGATAAAGATTTGATTACAGTAATTAATCTTTCTATAGGAAATGTATCCCTGCCTATGTATCCAGCACTGAAGAAAAGGATGATAGAGCTAGGTAATACGAGATTATCTGATGGTGTGGTAAAATATACTTCTACCGTAGGAACATTAGACGCTAGAAAAGCTTTCCTTAATATACTAGATGCGTCAGGTTTAGAAACATCTGACCTATTTGTTAATATTACTGATGGTGGATCATCGTCAATGGAGCTTATGTTATTAGGTGTTAATGGACCATCATCAAAAAAACCCATTATGCTATTAGATCCAGCATATACAAATTATGTCGAATTTGCTAAGCGACTTAGTATCCCAGTAATTACATCTAGAAGAAAAATAAATTCCGATGGTTCCTTTAAAAAAATTGATTTTGATAAATTAGTAACAATAATTAAACAAAATAGCCCTACAGCCTTGGTCGTTATTCCCTATGATAATCCAACGGGTCAATTTTTACCTCAAGATACGTTAGAAGAAATTGCGAGGATATGTGTGAAACACGGACTGTGGCTAGTTAGTGATGAGGCCTACCGTCCTCTGTATTATGTCGATGGTGTAGTCTCAAGTATTTGGAATATTTCTGAAGAAAATGTGCCTGGAATCAGGGGAATTAGAATTGGTATTGAGTCTGCTTCAAAAGTATGGAATGCCTGTGGACTAAGAATTGGAGGAATTATCACAGATAATAAAGATTTCCATTCCAGGTCTGTAAATGAATACACAGCCAATCTTTGCGCTAACGCTCTAGGGCAAGAAATATTTGGTGCGCTGGCAGACGAACCACATGAGAATATTAATAGATGGTTTGAAAAACAAAAAAAATATTATAAATCTAATCTGCAATATATTTGTGACCATTTAGAAAAAGAAATCCCCGGGTTAATAGTAACCAAACCAGAAGCCGCGATATACTGTATTGTTGATTTCAAAAATATATGTGACAATGTTTTTGATGCGGAGGATTTTGTTCATTATTGTGCCACAAAAGGAAAAGTAAAAATTGGTGAGATATACTACACTTTGCTCTTGGCACCGATGAATGGATTTTATGCAAATCCGATAGAGGGTAAAACACAGCTTAGAATTTCAATGGTAGAAACAGAAGATTTATTAAGAAAAACCCCGCTAATTCTCTCAAAGCTCTATAATAACTATCTGCTTTTATAAGGTATTTTATTTCTATTGAATAAATAAGATATCTTATTTATATTAAAGTATAACTTGAACTAATATAGATCGTGACAAGAGTACAGCCCAAGGTAAAAAAACTATACTACTCAATTGGGGAAGTGAGCGAGTTGACCCAGCTTAAGGCCTATGTGCTAAGATACTGGGAGACGGAGTTTTCACAATTGAATCCTCCTAAAAACCGTGCAGGTAACCGTACATATCGTCAAAAAGATATTGATACTATTCTAAATATCAAGGATCTTCTCTATAAGAAAAAATATACAATTGATGGTGCTAGATCAGTGTTGTCGGGGAAAGCCCCTCCTCAAGATATCTCTTCAGGAAAAATGAAATTAAATGATAAACAAAAACTCATTATTACCAAAATAAAAGAAGATTTATCAAATATATTAACTATAATATCAAAGTAATAATTTCGGAGCGTGGCGCAGCCCGGTAGCGCACCACAATGGGGTTGTGGGG
>CAZEER010000068.1:0-3351 GCA_964511215.1 uncultured bacterium
GGTTTCCCCTTTATAAATTTCAAAGGTTACACCGTTTAAAGCCAAAACAGCATTCTTTTTTCTGCCATATGTTTTGTATAAATCTTTAACATATAATATTGGCTCTTGGGGAGGGGTAAATTTTGGCTTTGGGATTTGAGTTGGTGGTCTTTTAAGGAATTTTTTGAGGCTTGTAACATATGCATTATCCGATTTTTCAAAAATTGTTTTTGCATTATCTACTTCAACAATCTTCCCTGATTTTAAAACTGCTATTCTATCACAATACCTTTGAACGCTGATTAAATCATGTGAGATGAGTAAAACTGATATATTAAGGTCTTTTTGAAGAGAAAACAGCAAGTTTAATATTTCTGTTTTTATGTAGGCGTCTAAACCTGTTGTTATCTCATCAGCAATAATAAATTTCGGCTCAACTGACATCGCTAACGCAATCATAACTCTTTGCATCTGCCCCCCTGATAATTGATGGGGAAACCGTCCTAATATACCGGGAACCTCATGAAGGTATACTTTGTGAATCCACTCTAGGGCTTGTTTCTTTGCTTTCTTTTTATCATAGCCAAATCTTTTCATTAGAACAATAGTAAACTGTGTTTCTATTGTTTGTAGTGGATTTAATGATTGCATGGGATCTTGGTATATTATGGAGACCTTAACACCTCTCAGTTTTGCTATTCTTGTAAATGAATCAAAACAATGTGTGGTGGACCCACCAGAAACAAAGCACCCCCTTGGCAACAAGTCTATTAACGCAGAGGCAAGCATACTTTTTCCACTGCCTGTTTCGCCAATAAGGCCAAGGTTTTCTCCTTGCTTAATATTTAGGTTAATATTATCTAGTATTATTGATGGGTTTTTCTCTAAACACGAGCTGATAGTCATGTTCTTTATTTTATAGAGTGTCTTACTCATTATTTAACTTTTTACGGTTGTAGTATTTCGCATTTCATCACCGATAATATTGAAAGACGCAACTGTTAATAGAATGAGAATTCCTGGGAAAAAAACCTCCCACCAGTGGTTTATAAATTGCGAACGTGACTGTGTAATAAGTAAACCCCACTCAACATCTGGGTGTTGTGCCCCTAGGCCTATAAAAGAAAGTCCGGCCGCAGTTAATATTGCATAACCCGCATCAATAGTAGCTTGTGTCCCAATTGGGCTAAAGCTGTTTGGTAAGATATGAGTTTTAATGATATGGAACTTATTGGCGCCCATGCTTCTTGATATGGAAACATAATCCAACGTTGAAATAATTAAGGCCTGGGATCGCGCTATTCTAACATACCACGGGAACCAAGAAACTGCTATCCCAAATATAACATTGTTTAATGATGGTCCAAGTGCGGCGGTAATAGCGAGCGGCAGTATTAACGGAGGAAATGCTAGAAAACCATCTGTGATCCTCATTATTATTTCATCAGTGCGCTTGCCGGCAACTCCAGAATACATTCCAATAGGTGCCCCTATCAAAACGGAAAAAAAGACAACTCCAAATGCTACTTTTAACGAATAGAATCCCGCACGAATAGTTATAGTAAACATATCTCTGCCAGCTGCATCAGTACCAAACCAGTGTGATAATGATGGTGGTTGTCCTGCTGATTCAAAATGAACTGCACCATATATATCTTGCTCATATGGCGATATAAATGGAATAAAAATTGAGAGAGACAACAAGACACACAAAAACACAAACGCCAACAGAGCAAGTTTTCTTATAAATAAATTCTGGAAAAATATTTTCATGTTACTTATGGATTCTAGGATCAATAAGTGCATAAAAAACATCTATTGAAAAATTGATGATTACATATGTTGCTGTATAAAGAAACGTGACCCCTATAATGGCAGGAAAATCACTTGTCAGAATTGATAAAACACTAAACTGTCCTAAGCCTGGCCAATCAAAAATTGACTCAACAAGAAAGGTTCCACCAAGCATAAGGCCAAAACTTAATCCTCCAACGGTGGATACTGGTATAAGGGTGTTCTTGTACGCAGATTTTCTAATGATTTCATTCTCATCAAAACCGTAAGAAACAAATGTTTTAAAAAATGGCTCATTCATCGTATCCATCATTGCAGAACGAGTCGTGCGTAAAATAATTCCCAACACACCAAGAGACATGGTAAGTGCGGGCAACATTATGTGTTTTAACCCATCAAAGAACAGATTCCACTCTGCAGAAAAAAAACTGTCAATCAATAGAAAGCCACTATTGTAAAGCAATTGAGAATCTGAAGAAGCAATTCCCGCATATCGCCCCTGGAGAGGGAGCCAGTGTAAAATCCCAAAAAAAATTAATTGTAAAATCATCCCAAGCCAAAAAACAGGTATTGATAGACCAATATAACCAAAGCCTCTTACAAAATAATCAAATAATGTGTTTGGTTTCAACGCAGATAATAGACCCATTGGAAAACCAATTATAAGTGATATTAATATTGAAAACAGGACAAGTTCAAAGGTGGCAGAAAAACGGCTTGCCAATTCTATAATAACAGGCTGCCTTGTTCGTAGTGAAACACCGAAATCCAATGTACCAACATTTTTTAAAAAAGACATATATTGTTTATAGGCGGGTTCATTAAAACCTAGGTTTTGCCTTGCTTTTTCTATCTGGTCTTTGGTTGGATGGTCTCCCACCCACAAATACACCGGATCACCCGGAAGCCACCGAATAATAAAAAAAACTACACTGCTTACAATAAACAGTATTACAATCATGAAAACCAATCTCTGAAGAATATATTTGAACATTAACGTCGACTTAGGTCATAAACAAATATAGTAGAATATGCGGGATTATTGTTTAACCCTTTTATGCTGCTTCTACGTACTGATGGTATCTTAATATCCACCGCAGGAACAACTACACAGTCATTTATAAGTATATCCTGTAATTCTTTATATATTTTTCTAGAAGATTCAGGTTCAACAGATTCTAACTCCCATGCTTTCTTTGTGAGAGAATCCACAACAACATTGCTATAATAAGAGAGATTAAAAAGAGGCGGGGTTTGCGTATGGTACAATGCAAAAAACAAGTCTGATGGTGATGAAACTGTTGGCCACCAGGCCATAGATATAATGTTAGGCGCTGAGTCTAATTTTTTTGCCTTGTCCCAGTTTGTAGACCACAGTCCGGGTTTTAAATCAAGGCTCACTCCTATTTTTCTAAGATTATCTAATAACATAAATGCCGTTAAACGATATTCTTCATATGTAGACACAAAAGAAAAATCTGTTTTTAAATTAGTTAAATTTATTTTTGATTTTTTTAGATACCGTTTTGCCATATCTAAATCAAACCTCAGTAGGCTATCTGGCTCTTGGAACAATGG
>CAZEER010000068.1:3451-7213 GCA_964511215.1 uncultured bacterium
TATAAAAACATTTTCATTCTTTTTATCATAATTGGAACAATTTATTTGAAATAAAAAAATTAGAATGCAAATACTTGTTATATGTATAAAACTCTTAATTGTTTTTTCCAAAAATACTTATCTGTAGGGTACTAAAAAACTTTCTGGACAACCTGGGTGAAGTTATTTGCTTAAGATCATTTTTTTAGTGATGCTTTTCCCACCCGACCTAAGGTTATAAAAATAAACACCGCTGGATACGGGTTGATTATTGTAATCTACACTGCTCCACCTATCTCTATGGGTTCCTGGTTCTCTATTTCCTTCAAACACGGTGTATACCAGTTTACCCCTTATATCATATATCCTTAAGGATATATCACCCGATTCATTCAGTGTATATACAAACCTGGTTTCAGGGTTAAAGGGGTTTGGATAGTTTTGGTTAATATCAATCATCTTTGGGATTGTTTTTTCTGTGTTTTTTATATTAAGTGTTCCACCATGTTCAATCATGAATAAGTGTGGTTTATCTGGAGCAAAACTGGCAGATGAAAAAACAATGTCATTTTTGTTATCATTATCAACATCGCCAGAAAAAAGTTTCGCTACTCGAACTTTCCCTTGGTCATTTCCAGGGGTATAATTGTCTGTTGTGTCATCCATAAAAATAATGTGCTCATTATAATTTTCAATTAAAAGGGGGTCTCCCCCAATATACTCCCAGTCATACAACGCTTCATCATAATGCCCGGCTAAATAAAGATTTGGGTTTCCGTCCCCATCAGCATCCCCATTTATTATTTGACGCAATCCACCAGTATAGCTCGCAAAATAATTAAAATCAGCAAAAGAAAGGGTGCTAACATCATCTATGTTTCCTGCGACATAGAACTTACCCGGCGCTAAGAGTGTACCTGTTAACGTATTTGTCCCAGATGTTAGTACGAAGAGCTCACTAGAACCATCATCGTTGATATCGTAAACAAGAACTCCCTGATTTCCTCTTTCATAAAATTCTGAACTCGCATAAAAATCTGTTTGATATTCATATTGGTTTTCTGCCACGTTTTCATATACAATTATATGATAGTATTCAAAAGCAACGGTATAGATTTCTTTTAGTCCATCACCATCAAGGTCCCCTATTGAAAGATTATAACCACTCCAATTTGTCCAAGAATTATCTTCAAATTCTATATTAAATATAGCTGAATCATTTATGATCGTATCTAGCTCAAATATCATTAACCTACTGCTGCCTCCAGTTGTGTGCTCCTCCCAGGGACCATTCATTACAGATGTAATAATCTCTTCTTTGTTATCACCATCAATATCTTCAACAAATATTTGCCCCGCTTCCCAAATACTATCTAAACCCATGTCCCACTTGTATGTTGGGTTGGATAAAAAAGACATCGAGTCAGGGTTCCATTCAAATATTTGCAATCCACTCTGCCCGGATACACCTGGACTAGTGTCAACTAATGATAAAATTTCCAGATTGTTATCTCCATCTATATCACCAACCGCAACACTAGAATATGCATCGTAATCACAACTTAAATCGTAAAACGTATACACCCAACGGACAGCTATTGAATCGTTGCTTACCGCCTCATAGTGATAGACACCATTGCAAAATTGGCCAGCGTAGGAACTGGATACCACAAAATCACCATATCCATCATTGTCAAAGTCATATGGTCCCACCATATTCCACGCTGGTCCAGCGGGAAACAGTCCACCTTCTCCCCAGGTACTATCTTGCCACTGTAAAATAAAAGAGCTATCTATTTCTGTAGCTAAAACGTGTGTTATGCTCAAGCTGAAATAAAACAGTATATTTGAAAATCTGGTTTTCATTATAAAATCCTTTAATAATCTTCAATTGCTGAAGTTGATAATAGTATATTCAAACAGAAGTTAGAGCACTATGAAAAAAGTATCCAATAGATCATATAAAATTTTTGCCCCGGTCCTGTTGTGTTCCTGTCTTTTATCTCAAGAACCATTTTTAGAGATACGACCTTATACCCCACCAAGTTTTGAACAATATTCCGTATCCCACAACATCGACCATCATTACCCACAAACAAACCAAATTGACGATTTATTTTTACGATTTGACGGCATGGAGTTTACTGAAAACCTCTTATACCCAGATTGTTTATCTGGGTTGTCCTGTTACGATGGACACGCTGGAATAGATTATTATATGCCTTTTTATAATCCTATTTTAGCTCCTGCTGATGGATATGTTTTGTGGGCATCTTTCTCACCACCAGCTGATCCTTGCCCCGGTGGAATTACTCCCAATGGTGATCAGGGAACAATTATCATTGCCCATGGCAATAGCTACTATACCGTCTACTTACATATGGCAGACCCATTAACTGTTTCTGTTGGGGATAATGTTACAACCGGAGACACTCTTGGGTTTAACGGTAATACGGGTTGCGCAATCAATGCTCATTTGCATTTTGAAGTTCGTAAAGATCATTGGTTTTTTGACTCCAATGAACCATATACAGTAGATCCTTTTGGGTGGTGGCATAATAATGCTGACCCCATAGAAGAGTTTCGGAATAATCGCAGCGAATGGCTCTGGGTTTCAGATTTATCTGTTGATGATGGTGACAATGGTTTTCAAAGATTTCAAGGTCCTGAGTGGACCTATTTAAACTCTGGGTTCAATAATGATTGTTGGGTTGCACCTTCAGTAACTAATTTTTCTGATAGCCGGCATTATGCAATTTGGGTGCCGTACCTTGAAAATGCTGGTGAGTATAATATTGAAGTCTTTATTCCAAGCGGAGTTGACGCTGCTACAGAGGCAATCTATGAACTCTATATTAAAAATGAAGATGGCACAAGTCTTCAAACAGATTTTGTTGTAAATCAAAGGTCCAATCCGGATAATTTTACAGTTTTTACAACCGCTGAATTACCATCGGGTTCAAATTGTAGTATAATCCTGAGAGACGTTGTTAACCCTTCTTCAACAGGATTAAATGTTGTCTTTGATGCAATTCGATTTACCCCCATGTTCTCTTCTATTTCATCAGAAAAGTTTGATACCAATAATATTACCGCAAGAAAAATTATAATTGAGTCTGTATTCCCTAATCCATTTAACTCGTCAACAACCATAAGATATAATATAAAAGAAAAAGGACAAGTCAATATTTCAATATTTAATTCATCCGGGAAAAAAATTAGAGATGTCTACAATAAGAATCAAACCTCCGGAACCTATCGTTTTAATTGGGATGGAAAGTCACAATCAGGGTATAGATTGCCCTCTGGTCTTTATTTTTTCTCCATTGAATCCAATGGAGAAAGCACAGTGAAAAAACTTGTCTATTTAAAATAGTTTATTGTAAATATTATGAAAAATTTTAAAATGCTCTTAGTCTTCACTTGTCTTTTTTCTAGCGCTTCAGGACAAAAAATATCTGTTGATGGTCCAAAAATAATATTAAAAGGTGTACCCTTTGATCTTCAATTTAAAGGGCAATTTAAAACTTCAGATAAATATACTTTAACGATCGGTAAACAAACTATTTCACCAACAGAAAAAAGTAGTGAAAATATTGTTTTTAAAAAAATTAAAACTCTTCAAGGTGGAACACAGATTATAACCCTGTCTAATGGCTCTTTACCAATTTTTCAGTTTCGAAAAAGCTCTATGCCGGGGTGGGTATCTATACTTCCTCCACTTGTTGCAATTATACTCGCTTTCATCTCAAGGTCTGTTGTTCCTTCCTTATTTGCTGCTAT
>CAZEER010000068.1:7313-11279 GCA_964511215.1 uncultured bacterium
GAGGGCGATTCTTTAAAAGATATTCTGGGTAGCTCTGATACATTTGGGGCATTAATGCACTCAACCTTACTAAGCGCGCTAGTAGCAGCAGGCCTATCAATTGGCCAAGGAATTCTAAATTTAAATGAGACATTAAATGCCTGGTTTAGTGGCGTAAAGTTCATGTTAATGGGCATGCTAGTGTTAATATTAGCGTGGGCTCTGGCTGATGTTTCAAAAGACCTTCATACTGCGGATTATATTGTGTCCTCACTTGGTAATTCAATTCCAGCATCCGCGCTACCATCTATCGTTTTTTTAGTTGCCGCGGCAACCGCATTTGGTACCGGATCAAGCTGGGGCGTTATGGCTATACTAATGCCTCTGGTAATTCCTCTAGCTTGGGCTGTTATGAACAACCACTCTATAGCAACACCAGAAAATTATCATATTTTATATTCCTCAATAGCGTGTGTACTAACAGGCGCTGTGTGGGCGGACCACTGTTCTCCAATATCTGACACAACCATTTTAACATCCATGGCATCAGGGTGTGATCTAATGGATCATGTTTGGACGCAAATGCCTTATGCTATTTCCGCTGGTGTAGCAGCGCTTTTATTGGGAACTATCCCTGCAAGTTTTGGCGTTCCTTGGTGGATTTTATTATCCTTGGGGGTTATCTCCCAAATATTAGTTGTGCACTATTTTGGAAACAAAACAGATTAAATGGAAACTATATGAAAAAGAAATATGAACCTTTAAATGCGATGGATTATCCAAGGTTTGAAGGAATTCGAACATTCATGCGGTTACCACATGTAACCAATTTGGATGGTGTAGATTTTTTGCTTGCGGGTGTGCCCTTTGATACCGGTGCTACGTTTCGTGTTGGCGCTCGATTTGGCCCCTCTGGTATAAGAGACAACTCTCTGCTGCTTCGTCCTTATAATCCAGCACAAAACATTGAAATATTTAATTTTTGTAGTGGAGTAGATTTTGGTGATCTTCCAATTGTGCCAGGCTATCTACCTGAATCACACACCTTAATTGAAAAAGGTGCCAATAATATTTTTAAATCAAAAGCAACACCAATTTTTATGGGCGGTGATCATTCTATTTCTCTACCATTACTTCGTGCTGTTAAAAACAAATTCGGACCAGTCGCCCTAATTCATTTTGATGCCCACAGTGACCTGTGGCATGGATACTTTGAAAATAAGGATACTCATGGTACACCCTTTAGAAGGGCTTTAGAAGAAAAATTAATTAACCCTTCCTGCTCTAGTCAGATTGGGTTGAGGGGGTCTTTATACGATAAAAAAGATTCTGCTATGTCAGAGGACGCCGGTCTACTGGCAATTACCGGGCCGGAATTACATCATATTGGAATAAAAAAAGCAATCGAATTAGTGAAAGAAAGAGTTGGGGGAAGCCCCACATACTTAACATTTGATATAGATTTTATAGATCCAGCGTTTGCCCCCGGAACAGGTACGCCGGAAGCGGGGGGGTTTACTGGATATGAGGCAATCTCTTTTGTTCGAGGCTTAAAAGACATTAATTTTGTCGGGTTTGATATGGTAGAAGTAATGCCTGGATATGATCCTACACAAATGACCTCTTTATTGGCGGCAAATATTATTTATGAATTTATTTCGCTTATAGCCATTCAAAAAAGAAACCTCATGTAATATTCTTTTGAAAAGCCAATACAACAGACTTCTATCATTTTTCTCTATTGTTTTATTCTTATTTTTTGCTTCTTGTAATAATGATAAAAAAATGAATTCATCAATTAATATTATCCCCCAACCTAATTCTGTTATTATGGGACAGGGTAGCCTAGACCTTGGTTCAATCGATAAAATATTCACCAAAAACGATTCGAAAGAAGAACAGATTGTTGCGCAGTTTTTTCAAGACCTATTAAAACCTATTGATGCATTAAAAATAGAACGATTTAACGGGTATCGTGAAAACAATATAGTTGTTGCTTTAAATGAAAACATTAACATCCCAAGTGAAGGATATCATCTTAAAATACATAATAAATCGATTGTGTTAGAGGCCTCAACACCAGGGGGGCTTTTTTATGGTTTTCAAACATTCCGTCAGCTATGCGATATAAAACTAGAATCAGAGCTATTACCAGAAAACATCACAATCCCAGAATGCACTATTGACGACCACCCAAAGTTTAAATACCGCGGCATGCACCTTGATGTTTCAAGACATTTCTTTGATGTTGAGTTTATTAAAACCTATATAGACATGATTGCGCTTCATAAAATGAATGTGTTCCATTGGCACCTTACAGATGATAATGGTTGGCGAATAGAAATAAAAAAGTACCCCCTACTAACAGAAAAGTCGGCATGGCGAATTGATAGAACAAGTGACCCATGGAAAGAACAATCTCCACCAAAAGAAAATGAAACCCCAACTTATGGTGGTTACTATACTCAAGATGAAATTCGAGAAGTTGTGAATTATGCAGCAAAAAGAAACATTATGGTCATTCCCGAAATTGAAATGCCTGGTCATACATCTGAAGTGTTTGCTGCATACCCTGAGCTATCATGCAAAGGAGAGCTTCTACCTGTAAATCCTGGTTCCTATTGGCCAAATGTTGATATTTTTTGTGCGGGAAACAATAATGTCTTTGATTTTTTAGAAAATGTTTTAGAAGAAGTTTCGGAACTGTTTCCAGCTCCATACTTGCATATTGGCGGAGATGAAGCAGATAAATCAAACTGGAGAAAATGTGGTAAGTGTCAGCGGCGTATTAAACAGGAAAACTTAAAAGACGAACACGAGCTACAGAGTTGGTTTATTAAAAGAATAGAGAAGTTTATTCTATCTAAAAATAAAAAGCTAGTTGGTTGGGATGAAATATTAGAGGGGGGTCTGGCAAAAACAGCAACCGTGATGAGCTGGAGAGGAATGCAGGGTGGTATACAGTCGGCTAAGGCCGGGCATGAGGTGATTATGTGTCCAACCTCGCACTGTTATTTTGATTATTATCAAGCTAGTCCAGAGAATTCTCCCGAAGCTTTCGGAGGTTTAATTACCTTAAAAAAAGTTTATTCATTTAATCCAATACCAAAAGAGCTAACAGAAGATCAAAAAAAATTAGTTTTAGGCGCACAGGGAAACCTATGGACAGAATATGTCCAAACACCGCAAAGAGCCCAACAACGCGTCTTACCAAGAATGACAGCTCTTTCTGAGGTTCTATGGTCGGGACCCGGTAGATATTCTTATGAAGATTTCTATGCCCGATTGTCGTCTCTTATCGGCCGGTTTGATATATTAAACTGGTCCCATTCGCCGGGGACTTTTGCGGTATCAATTAATCCTGACTATAATGAAAAAAATAAAAACTATAAAATAAATATTACATCTGAAAAACCGGGAGAAAACATATTGTTTACGACAGATGGAACTGTTCCTACAAAAACCTCTAATATTTATTCAACACCTATTAACATAGAAAACAAAACCACCATTAAAGCCGCTATGTTTATGAACGAATATGAATTTGGACCAGTGTCAGAAAAAACCGTGTACTTTAGCAAAGCAATGGGCAAAAGAGTTCTTTATAAAACGCTTCATAGTGATCGGTATCCCGGGTCTGGAAACCTTACTCTTGTCGATGGAATGACGGGAACAACGGCATACAACGATGGTTACTGGCAAGGTTGGCAAGAAAAAGATATTGAGGTTGTTGTTGATCTTGAAAACAGTGTAATAATAAATAAAATATCTGTTGGTTTTCTTGAATCACAGAAATCTTGGATTTTTCTTCCTTCGGCTATCCAGATTAGCTTTTCTGATGATAAAACTATATTTGACAATAACAGGAATATTAAAATAGAAAACAAAACTCCAAACAACAATCCAAATCGACAATTATTCGAAATTAATCAAATAGGCGTTTCCGCAAGGTATGTAAAACTAAAGGGCATTAATCTAAAAAAATGT
>CAZEER010000069.1:0-11254 GCA_964511215.1 uncultured bacterium
ACCCTCATATTCTTGAAATAAATTTGTCTTGTATCGCTTGCGCGCCAACCCATTTTTTTTTCTTTTTTCCCTATTTCTAGTCCCACTGTATCAGTTGGAATTATAAATGCACCTATTCCTCTATCCTGTCCATCTTCTTTAATTTTTGACGTAAAAGATAATACTCCTGCCTCGCCTGCATTAGTAATAAAAATTTTCCCTCCATTAACTATATATTCATCTCCATCTTTTTCTGCTGTTGTTTTTAGCGAACCAGCATCGCTACCAGCTTCTGGCTCCGTTAATCCAAATGCTGCAAGTGTTTCTCCTGATGCAATTTTATGAAGATATTTCTTTTTTTGATTTTCATTCCCTAATAAAATTAAAGGAAGAGTACCTAATGATGAGTGGGCTGCCATAGTAATAGCCACAGAAGCATCCGCTCTTGCCAATTCTATAACTGCAGTTGCAAAAGCCACCATATCTAAGCCAGAACCTCCATATTCTTCAGGTACAATAATTCCCATTAAACCCAATTCACTCATTTCCCTTATCAACTCTATTGGGAATTTGCATTTTTGATCAAAATTTCGAGCTACAGGTGCAATTTGCGATTTAGCAAAATCACGAACCATATTTTGAATCATTATGTGTTCTTCTTTAAAAAATAAACTATCCATTATGCAATTATATAGATGGAATTGCAAATTTACAAAAAGACATCTTTAGAAAATGCAGAAAAGGTTTAAAATATGAGCCGACCTATAAGCCGAGTTCTGTCCTTAAAACAAATTAATGATTTAAGGGATGGTCATTTATCTAGAGTTTACGTTACCATAAACTTCAAGCAATCTACCCGCCCTTCAAACGATGCGAACAACATCTCAGAGTCTTTTTGATCTTGCACTGGATGGGGTTTACATATATTATGAATCTCTCCACAATCAAGTGGTCTCTTACACCACTATTTCACCCTTACCCGAAGGCGGTATTCTTTCTGTTGCACTATCCATAGTTCACCTTGGTAAACTTCTCCTAGTTAGGGAGCATCCTGTTCTGCAGTACCCGGACTTTCCTCTCAAGGGTTGATTCTACAAGCCTCGAGTAACCATCCGATCGGCTCAAGATTAATTTACTGATATTTTTTGATTATATAAAAATCGTCCACACATATCGCAGCGATGTATACCTGATTCTGCACGAACTTCTGTGACTGTTTGAGGAGGGATATGCGCTCCACATCCACCACAACCAGCCCCCTCTAACTGGACAACAGCTATACCATTCCTGGCTTTAATCACTCTCTTATAAATAGATAATATATTCTCGTCTATTATATCTATTTTTTCTTTTCTTTTACCTTCTAATGATCGTTTTTGCTCTGCAGACTCTGCAATAGCTGATTCTAATTTACCCTTACGTGATATCAAATCTTTTGATAGATCTCCAAGATCAGATTCCATATTATTTACAGTTTCAATAAGCATTTCTTTTTCATCTAATAGATTAATCGACTCTGTTTCAAAATTTGATCTTTGATCTTTCAAATGATCAATTTCAACCATTAGTGCATCATATTGTTTATTGTTTGTAACAAGGAAAAGTTGATCCTTGAGTTTTGCAATTTTTTCATTGTTCTGAGAAATATTATTTTCTTTTTTTCTAAATTCAACTTCTAATTCCTTTAATCTACTTTTACTCTTTACTAATGTATTCTTTATCGATTGTTCTTTTTTATCAAGTTCTTTGACTTTAGATGGCAAATCACCAAGTAAATCATTGAGATCTTTAAGTTTTGTATCGATATCTTGTAGTTTAATTAATTGTTTCATATATAAATTCCTCAAACTAAAAAAAAATGCACCATACGGTGCATTGAATATATTTTTAGATCTAAATCTGCATTAGACCATATATTGATGCCAAAAGCCATAAGCCTTTTGGACCTTATTTGAATTAATCTATTCATTTCCAGAAGCCTAATTTATTTACTATTTCTTTTAATTCGAATAAATAAATAATAATATAAAATGATATTAGTGAATCAGCATATTTTTTTTTTAATGTTCACATATTAATTTAATCCAACTTTAAAGCTTTTATGGCAATTCCATTTTCCCAGCGTCACATAGGACCAAAAAAAAATCAGGTTCAGAAAATGCTTTCTGAATTAGGATATTCATCAATTGATGACCTTATACATCAAGTTGTGCCAAAAAACATATTAATAAATTCCCCTATACAAATTCCTGATGCATTGACAGAAACCGAAACTTTAAAACGTGTCGGTAAGTTTGCAGAAATGAATAATATTTATACTTCGTTTATTGGAATGGGTTACTACGATACAATTGTTCCTGGAGTAATTCAGCGAAATATACTAGAAAACCCTGGATGGTATACACAATATACACCCTATCAAGCTGAAATTAGCCAAGGTCGACTTGAAGCTCTTCTAAATTTTCAAACAATGATTTCAGATCTCACTGATCTACCATTGTCCAATGGGTCATTGCTCGATGAAGGAACTGCCGCTGCAGAAGCAATGCTAATGTTTTATAATTCTAATAATAATCCATCCAGATTAACATTCCTCGTTTCAGACCAGTGTCATCCACAAACAATTGATGTATTAAAAACAAGAGCAGATGCCATACCCATCAATTTGAAAATTTGTAAGGTTGATGAATCTGATTTTGATGATTCCGTATTTGGTGCTATAGTACAGTATCCTGACACTCAAGGTTCCATAAAAGATTTTACATATTTATGCGCCACAGCACATAAAAATAACGCATATATTTGCATGGCGACTGATCTTCTTGCACTGGTGCTTTTAAAAACCCCAGGAGAAATGGGAGCTGATGTTGCCGTAGGCAATGCACAAAGGTTTGGTGTCCCCATGGGTTTTGGTGGACCTCACGCAGCATTTTTTGCTACTACCAATGAATTCAAACGGAAAATTCCCGGACGAATTATAGGTGTTTCCAAAGACGTTAATGGCAACCCTGCTCTTCGAATGGCACTGCAAACTAGAGAGCAACATATAAGACGAGAAAAAGCTACATCAAATATTTGTACAGCACAGGTTTTATTAGCAATAATGTCTGGCATGTATGCTGTGTACCATGGAGGAGATGGTTTAAAAAAGATAGCAGAGAAAATATATAATTTGACAAGGCTATTAGCTTTATCTTTGGAAAAGTCTGGTTATAAATTAATTCATAAAAACTTTTTTGATACAATTCGATTTAGAGCAGATGGTTGGCAGAATAAAGCAAATTCTATACGATTCAATTTTAGAGATTATGGAGATGGCACAGTTGGAATTGCTCTAAATGAATGCAGTGAAAAATATCATGTTAAGGAAATACTGAATATTTTTGATGCAAAAAAACAAGAAAATGAAAAATATTCCATCCCAATTGGATTAAAAAGATCAACAAAATTTTTGCAACATCCTGTGTTTAATAAATATCACTCAGAAACTAGTATGCTAAGATATATACATAGATTAGAAGTCAAAGATCTTAGTTTAAATACTAGTATGATTCCTCTGGGGTCTTGTACTATGAAATTAAATGCCACAACAGAAATGGCTCCTGTTACCTGGCCAGAATTCAACAATATTCACCCATTTGTTCCAGAATCACAAGTAAAAGGTTATCATCTTCTGATTAAAGAATTGAGTGACTGGTTAATTGAAATAACAGGGTTTGATTCAATTTCAATGCAACCAAATTCTGGCGCGCAGGGGGAATATGCAGGACTAATGATTGTCCGGGCTTTTCATCAGGATAGGGGTGAAAAACATCGTAATATATGTTTGATCCCCGCATCTGCACATGGAACAAACCCCGCTTCAGCTATAATGGCTGGGATGCAGGTTGTAGTAATTAATTGTGATAAACATGGAAATATTGATGAAAAAGACTTTAAGAAAAAAGTTCGTTTACATGAAAAATACCTTTCCTGCGTTATGATTACCTATCCTTCAACACATGGTGTTTTTGAGCATAATATTAAAGAGTTATGTGCATTCGCCCATAAACATGGTGCACAGGTTTACATGGATGGTGCAAATCTTAATGCCTTAGTTGGGCTTTGTAAGCCTGGCAAATTTGGTGCCGATGTCATGCATATCAATCTGCATAAAACATTTTGCATTCCCCATGGAGGTGGAGGACCGGGGATGGGACCGATAGTTTGTAAAAAACATTTATCTGATTTTCTACCAGGGCATATCCAGATATCTAAAAATGCTAATAACGCAATCTCGGCTGTTTCATCAGCGCCATTCGGCAGTAGCAGTATATTACCGATTTCTTGGTCCTATATTGCTCTTATGGGGCGTCAAGGGCTTAAAAAAGCAACACAAATTGCTATCTTAAATGCAAATTATATGGCAAACAAGCTCCAAAATTATTATCCCATTTTGTATTGTGGGATTACTGGTCTTGTGGCTCATGAATTCATTATAGATATTAGACCAATTAAAGAAAAGTCAGGAATAAATGAAGAAGACATCGCAAAAAGACTTATGGATTATGGTTTTCATGCACCAACCATGTCTTGGCCTGTTCCAGGAACTATGATGATTGAGCCCACTGAAAGTGAATCAAAAATTGAATTAGATCGTTTCTGCAATGCGATGATTTCTATTAAAAAAGAAATCGATGATGTTATAAATGGAAAAATCAATCCAAATGATAACCCTTTAAAAAACGCTCCACATACTGCACAGTATACTATTTCTGATAATTGGTCTCATCCTTATTCTAGACATTCTAGTTGTTTCCCAGGTGAATGGCAGCACGAATATAAATATTGGCCAACAGTTGGAAGAGTTAATAATGCATACGGAGATCGTAACCTAGTATGTACTTGCCCCCCTTTAGATGAGTATAAAAAAATCGATAGTTAATCTAATATTTGTTAGTACAACCTACATAACAAGATATTTTGTAAATTTATCATAATCATGAAATCAGCAATATTATTTCTCGTTTTTTTCTTCTTTATTTTTTCATCTTGTGGCAAAGAAAATGATGAAGAGGATAATTCTACAATAAATATTTTCATTTCATCACCTACAATGAATGCAAGTGTTCAAGATACTATAGATATCCACTGTGATATAGATAATAAAAATGATGTTTTGAAAATAGAACTATGGATTGATGGAGATTCAACCGGAATCATAGATTATGATGCTCCCTTTATTTTACAATGGGATACCCATAATTATTCTAATGGTAGCCATACTTTATTTGTGCGATTATACGACCATTCAGGTAACATAGTAGACACTGACTATGTAATTTTAAATGTAAATAATTTTTTGGTTTTTCAATCAACCTTTGGGTCTGAAGATATAAATGAAGTTGGGTATTCTGTTGTGCAAAATTCAGATAGCAATCTTGTTATTCTCGGAAGTATAGATAATGATATAATGTTAATCGAGACCGATCGATATGGTACTGTACAATGGAATCAATCTTATGGAGGTAGTCAATTAGATCAGGCATATCATCTACAACAAACATCTGATGGCGGTTATATCATTTCAGGATCTACAGAGTCTTTTGGTTTTGGAGAAAGTGATATACGATTAACAAAAACAGATCCAAATGGATTAATTGAATGGAATACTTATTTAGGTAGTAGTCACAATGAATATGGTGGACAGGTTCTTAGCACAACAGATGGGGGCTATATTTTAATTGGAAATCGAGATTTTCATGGAGATGGGAACTCTGATATTTGGCTAATTAAAACAAACTCTCAAGGAGATACTCTTTGGACTCAAACATATGGCGGAGTCGGCTATGAATATGGAGCTGATATTATCTTAGCCGAAGATGGTGGTTACTTTCTATTGGGTAGTACAACATCATATGGCAATGGTGATTCAGATATCTGGTTAATTAAAACAGATTTAAATGGCAATCAAGAGTGGGACCACAGTTATGGAGATGGAAGTAATGATTACGGTGAATCTATATTGCAAACCTATGATGGAGGCTTAATGATACAATTTATTATTCAATCTTTTGGATCGGGAAACACAGCGGTTGGGTTACTAAGAATTAACACTATAGGTGAAAAGATCTGGTCTAAAGCATTTGGAGGCACCTATGCAAAAGGAGGAAATACTTTACAACAACTTGATCTAAATAATTATATCTTCGCCTGCAGTGTATTTAATCATGGAGACAACGCATATGACGCCTGGATGATTAAAATCGATGATAATGGCGAAATAATCTGGGATAGAACATTTGGCAGTGGCGGAGATGATAAGGGACTTTCCGTTTTACAAACTCTTGACAATGGTTTTGTAATCATAGGTAGCACAAATAACTTTGGATATGGAGATTCGAACTCTTCCGACCTTTGGTTAATAAAAACTAACCCCCAGGGATACACAAAAGATTTATCTAATTGAATATCTTTTCTTTATTTTTTAATGTTATTTTACTAACAGCATTTTTTTTGTCTGACTGAATTGCTTACATGTCATACGGGCAAAATAAACACCTGATGACATTTGTTTGCCTTGATTGTTAATACCATTCCAACTTACTGAGTGAAATCCATATTCCTGTTCTTTATTTAAAAGAGTTTTGACTTCTTGTCCCAAAACATTATAAACTGATATTATAACCTTAGAACGTTCTGGTAATGTATAATTCATCCTTGTTATAGGATTAAATGGATTGGGATAATTTTGGCTTAAAGAAAATGTTAAAGGAATACTTGCTAAAATTTCTTCTGCCATCCTAAATACATACTCCCCATCACCTGCAACCAATTTCATATCATAAGCGACCTCTGAGTCCTTTGAAATAGTTATTCCCTTATCAAGAAAATCATATACAATTTTTCTTTCAGGGATATCAATAATAGCGACAGACAGTTCCTCAGGGATAGCCCCCTTTAAACTACTATGAATAAATATTGTTTTTTCTTCTTGATGAGCATCTAATTTCAAATTCCAAACACCATTCTCATCATCTATATCTCTAATATCTTTCATATACTCAAATGGCTTTGACCCGTTTAAATCCATAACTAAAGACAGTCTGCTATCAACATCCGGGAATATCGGAATATCAAAAATATCATATGCATTTTCTGCATATTTACGACGACCTATTTCTGGTGAATAATTAATATAGTTAGAACTCTCTAATTTCAGGTTTAAATACCACTCCTCTCTATATGCAATTCTATCAGAAGAAGAACCTTCATCATCAAAAGGTTTTAATGTTATTTCCGCTTGATGTCCAGTATATACAGCGTAACCATTCCAGGGGACTAATTCAGATTGTGAGTCTGTCCATCCTGCGTCACTAAATGTAATGGGATCACTCACTACACTATCTTTATTAAAAGCAACAGGAAAAGAGAAAGGACTACCTATAAGATTCCAACCACGATCCAAATCAATAGTAAAATCCTGAAGACTGATAGCAACACTGCTGTCTTCTTCAAATATTACTGGCTCATTGTAAATATGCCTAAACCAATAAGAATGGCCTAACTTAATTTCTTCAGCAATAGAATATTTCTTTTTTACCGGATCCCAAGTATAAAACACATGTCCATCCTCAAGCTCTGATTGAGCCAAACCAATATCCTTAGGTAGCCCAGGCCAAGAAATTAATTTCCATTGATTACTTTTGACTCCCATCGGATAATTACTATAATGATTAGACATTGTTAATTCACCACTGTTGAACTGTATCTGAGTGCTTTGATAATCCGTGCTTGAAGAAAAACCAACATTATCCATACCAACTATTCTAGCCCTAAAATTTTCTACACCAATTAATGAATCTGCAATCGTTGCTATATACTCTCCATTATCTCCAGTAAACATTGGTATTATTATTTCATTTGAACTGGCACCTTTTTGTAAATATAAATCCGCACTACTAATTCCATTTAAATCATATAGTATTGCCATTACAGATACCGACTGACCAGTTTTTTGTATGAATTCTGGTAAATTAAAATTTGATATGACTGGTGGTTCAGAGAATGCATTTTGTGCCGTTTTCAAAAACCCTGTCCCAATTGCAAAAGAATCTGAACTCATATCATTTGAGAGGATTGCGCCAATACTATTGGATACTATTATAGAGTCACTTTCTCCTACACCTTGACCTATTGGAATATGAGAGAATTGTATTTTATACTCCTGACTAAAAATAAGATTAAAAATAATTACTAACGTAATCTTGCGATAGTTTTTCCTAAAATATGATTTAACACTCTTCATTTATGAACCCTGAAATGCCCAACTTCCTACAGCTTCTTCTATATACCATCCATTTGCACCATCACCCACAATCGTTACTCTATCTCCAACTTTTGAACCATTATCTAATTGCAGATCTTTATCATCTGTCCCTGCTCCATTTGATGATGCTGTCACTATATTCCCATCTGCTACATCCACAATACTTCCCATAATTTTATCACTAGCATTTGGTGAAATGTCAAATTCTTGACCCGCTGTTCCTATCCAAATAAAGGTATATCTTAATCCAAGTTGAGTTGCTGGTAAATTAATGATAGCCGAATCGGTAGATTGTAAGATTACAGAACCAGATTCTGCAACTGTTAAAGTGGCCCCATTAGATTTGGTTGATACTATTTTCGAATTATATGAAAAAGCTCCCGTAACATTTAGATTATCAGCCACAGTTGTTTCAGATACCGTGTGCCCAATCGTTACCGCTATTCCTGAAGTCTCTGTAGCTACTTTTAATGCACCCGTCGAATTGGTAATATATGAGTTAGATCCATCATGATATAGCTGCATGTCTGATCCTCCTCCAAATGTATATTTATCACTATCTGGAACAATAAGATCACCATTGCTATCTACCGTAACTACCTTTGAAGCCTCAGATGTTCCTAAAGTAGTTATATCTGTATAATTGAGTTCTGCGGTTGTTGCCGTTACTCCATCCATCTTATTTAACTCTGTAGCATCTGCAGATATATTTGTTCCTCCGATATCTAATGTCGTCGCAGAAATTTCACCTGCAACCGTCACTATACCAGAGGCTAAAGTCATGAGGTCAGCATCTCCTGAAACAGCAATCTGTCCACCATTCACCACTAAATCTCCAGCAATTGTTGTTGTAGATGCTGTTGGATCAGCATTCCCGGTTACTGTAACATAGGTATCGTTATACGTACCAGTCGAAGAATGATCAGAGGTAATTGTGAAAACTCCATTTATAGATTTTAATTCATATCCGTCACCCTGATCAGCTCCATTATCTGAAACCAACTCAATTGATGCAATACCATCAGAGGTCTCGGAGTTTTTTAAGGTCAATGCACCATCGGTGGTTCCTGTTGTAAAAAGAAAATCTCCATTCGTTGCATTCGATATAGTTTCACTATTTCCAAAGGTAATTTGATTCCCGGTTACTGTCAGGCCTCCTGTTACTGCTGCATCACCTGCTACCGTTAAGTTATCTGCAACTGTTGTCTCAGATGTAGAATGTCCAATTGTCACTGCTATTCCCGATGCTTGGGTTGCAAGTTTTAAACCACCCGTAGAATTTGTAATGTATGCATTCGATCCATCATGATATACACTCATATCAGAATCGGACCCAAATTGAAATTTATCACTATCTGGAACAATTAGATCACCACTTGAATTTACGGTCACAGCTTTGGACGCTTGTGATGTTCCAAGAGTAGTAATATCATTATAGTTAAGTTCTGTTGCAGTTGCAGAAATATTTGTTCCTCCGATATCTAACGTGGTGGCAGATAACTCACCTGCTACCGTAATGGTAGATGATGCCGGACTGGAATTCCCATCAATTGTTAAATAAGTATCGTTATACGTACCACTCGAAGAATGATCGGAAGTGAACGTTAATGCTCCATTTAAAGATTTAATTTCATATCCATCACCAAGATCTGCTCCATTATCTGAAACCAATTCTATCGATGCAATCCCATTGGAAGCGTCCGAGTTTTTTACTATCAATGCTCCCGTAGTAGTCCCTGTTGTAAAAAGAAAATCTCCATTCGTTGCATTCGATATCGTTTCGCCATTACCAAAGGTAATATCATTATCTGTAACTGTCAGATCTCCTGTTACTGCTGCATTACCTGCTACCGTTAAATTATCCGCAACAGTGGTCTCAGAAGTAGAATGTCCAATCGTTACTGCAATCCCTGAAGTCTCCGTTGCAACCTTTAGCGCACCTGTAGCATTCGTAATATAGGAGTTGGAACCATCATGATATAACTGCATGTCAGATCCTGTTCCAAATTTATACTTGTCACTATCAGGAACAATAAGATCTCCATTGCTATCCACAGTCACTGCCTTTGATGCCTCAGATGTTCCTAAGGTATTTACATCTGTATAATTGAGTTCTGTTGCAGTTGCAGAAATATTTGTTCCTCCAATATCTAATGTAGTAGCCGATAATTCACCTGCAATGGTAACAGTAGATGATGTTGGATTAGAATTCCCCGCTATTGTAACATACGTATCATTGTAAGTACCGCTTGTAGAATGATCCGAAGTGATTGTGAAAGTTCCATTTACTGACTTTAGCTCATAACCATCTCCATCATCTCCGGCATTATCTGATACTAGCTCAATTGAGGCAACCCCATTTGTAGTATTAGAATTTTTTAATATCAATGCACCATCATCAGTTCCTGTTGTAAAAAGAAAATCTCCATCATTTGCATTAGATATAGATTCTGAATTTCCAAAAGAGATATCATTCCCTGTTACTTTTAAATCTCCACTTATTTCTGTGTTTGGCGCATCAATGTCTAATTTTGTATCAGCATTAATATCTAGTTGCCCATCAGTAGAAGAGTTTATATTCAAATCAGAGTCTCTAAACGCAATTGCATTGGTTCCAGTTAAGGTCCCAATCGTACTTGCTGTAATACCAGTAAGGTTCGAACCATCACCAACAAATGCAGTTGCAGTTACAGTTCCAGTACTTGGATTATAGTACAAGTTCCCATCTGATTCTAGTCCTATACTAGAATTCCCATCAAGGTCAGCATTAGCTACAAATGCAATTGCATTATTTTCGTTTGTACTCTCATTATCTGTAATAACTACGTTTGTACCCGTTGTTGCCACACCAGTAAGATTTCCTGTAAAACCAGAGGAAGTAACCGTTCCAGAAAACACTGCATTTTGAGCTACAGTTATTCCACCTCCATCTGCGATCGTTATGGCTACATCTCCATCTGTGTAATC
>CAZEER010000070.1:0-4056 GCA_964511215.1 uncultured bacterium
ATAATATCCACACCAAGACCCTTTCACAATGAGTATAAAACTATTCAGGAAAATGCGATCTCGAGTTGGATAAATATTAGAGGTGAAAAAGAAATAATTTTATTTGATAAAAGTAGCTTTGATGATGAAAGTATGAAATACTATCATAATGTTTTTATTGATGATATAAGGAAAAATAAATTTGGTACGCCTCTCGTTTCAAGTATGATTGAGAAAGGGCAGAAAATTGGAAATGGGGATGTATTTTGTTTTATTAATTGCGATATTATTCTACCAGTAAATTTTATTGAAGTAATAAAATCATGCAATGATAAGTATGAAAAGTTTTTAATGGTGGGGCACCGGCATGATTTAGAATTAAATAAACCAATAGATTTCTCAAAAATAAATGAAGTGGAAGCGTTCTGGGAATACGCAAAAACTAATGGAGAAAAACACGGACCCTGGGGAATAGATTATTTTGTTTTTAATAAAGGTGTGTATAATTCAATCCCTGATTTTGCAATTGGTCGTTTTATGTATGATAATTGGTTGATTTGGAAGGCAAGAAGAAATAGGGTCCCAGTCATTGATGCATCTAATGATATAATGGTGGTACATCAGAACCATGACTATAATACAAAAAATTTTTCAGGAGAAATGTCAGTCAGGAAAAGTGATGAGGCAAAAGAAAATAAACGATTATTTGGGGATGCTTGGAATTTTGGTATTCAAGATTCAACTCTTAAAATTATTGATGGTAAAGTCTTTGAAAAAGCAAGTAGTGAAGAAAAAAAATGGTTTTTATTCAGGTTACGAAAAGTTTATCCTGAATATTCATTTTTTATGAAAATCTATTATAAGATTACTCGATTATTTTTTAAAAAATATTGAGAGAATTTGGTTTTTTAGGTCAACTATTATCATTTTTTTAAATTTCTATTTTTCTAAAAATGAAACAATATATTTTTTAAAATAAATAATGTTATTTAACTCTCTAGAGTATCTGGTATTTTTACCTGCGTTATTTTTTTTATACTGGTTTGTATGCAAAAATTATTTAAGATATCAAAATATATTGGTTCTTATCGCGAGTTATTTATTTTATGGCTGGTGGGATTGGCGTTTTTTATCTTTGATTTTTCTTTCAACACTAGTTGATTATTCTATTGGTTTAAAAATTGATGGTTCGAGTGATAGTAAAAAAAGAAAATCTTATCTCTGGGTAAGTATAGCATTTAATTTAGGGCTGCTAGGGTTTTTCAAATATTATAATTTTTTTGTTGATTCATGGATAGATTTATTATCAATAGTTGGTTACCGCTCACAATCTCCGTGGATATTAAATGTTGTTTTGCCTGTTGGTATATCATTTTACACATTTCAAACCATGTCCTATTCACTGGATATTTATTATAAAAAATTAAAACCTACTAGAGATTTTATTTCTTTTGCAGCATTTGTAAGTTTTTTTCCACAATTAGTTGCGGGGCCTATAGAGCGTGCTTCTAATATACTTCCGCAAATGCTCTCTAAAAGAGTATTCAAATATGAGCAAGCTACTGATGGATTACGGCTTATTCTTTGGGGAATGTTTAAAAAGATTGTTATTGCGGATTCACTTGGATGGCGAGTGGATTATTGTTTTAATAACTTTGAGTTATTGGATGGAGGAACTCTTTTACTTGGGCTAGTTTATTTTTCTGTCCAAATATATTGTGATTTTAGTGGGTATTCTGATATAGCTATTGGAACTGCAAAACTTTTTGGTTTTGAGCTAATGTCAAATTTTAAGTTTCCCTATTTTTCTAGAGATATGGGTGAATTCTGGAGGAGGTGGCATATATCTTTATCTAGTTGGTTTAGAGATTACCTGTATATCCCGCTTGGTGGATCGAAAAATGGTACCTTGATTGCAATGAGGAATATATTTATTATTTTTATTGCAAGTGGCTTCTGGCACGGAGCAAACTGGACATTTATTGCTTGGGGATTATGTCATGCGATTCTATATATCCCAATTTTTTTAAGTGGTAAAAATCATAAATACAAAACTGATATAGTAGCAGAGAATAATTGGCTGCCATCCTTAAAAGAAATATGGCAAATGGGAGTAACATTTATGTTATGGTCATTGGCTTTTGCATTTTTTAGAAGTCAAACTATTGCGGATAGTTTTAATTATTTATACCTCATAGTATCAAAATTTTCAATACCATTAGATAATAGATCTGGGACCATATTTTTAATTGTAATATTTGTTTTTGAATGGAGTATGAGGAAAGATGAACGAAAGCCTTTGAATTTTAGATCTGGGTATTTGCGTTTGCTAGTAAATCTAGTCCTTTTTTATTTTATTTTTGCTCATTTCAAATTAATCCAATTGACTGAATTCATTTATTTTCAATTTTAATAATGAAAAATTTTATCAAAAAAACTAGTTTGTTTCTAATCGGATTTATAATAATTATAACTGGAATATTTAGAATAAATAATAATTCTTTTAGAATAAATAGTATTAAGTACAACGATAGATTATTTTATAAAAAATTTCAATACTTTTCAGATTTTATTCAGCAAAATGATAAAATTAATCTTATCCTTGGTAGCTCGTTAATTGAAGATTCCTTGATTCCCGATTCGTTAGGTAGGAATTGGTTTTCATTTACGAGTGGTTTTCAAAGCATATATGAATCCTATAAGTTTTTAGATTTTTACAAGGACAAGTTAGTGATCGATACGATCATAGTTGCTTTGCAACCATTTGATTTTCCAAAATCCCATGTCCAGCATTATAACAATGATGGTCGGTCACTCAATGGCAATTTTTATATTTTTGGTGAAGATTCAATTACATCACTCAAGAGAGAAAGGAGCAAAAATAGATTTAAAAAAATTATTCAACTAATTAAAGATGAAAACTTTTTTGATTCTGATCATATAATCAAAAAATTAACTTACTCAAATAAAAAGCCTTTAGAAGATGTTTGGACAACGCAAGGTTTCTCAGGGAGAATTAATGCAGTGCCTGTTGATTTAGATAAGTTGTATTTACAATTTTCTCAAGGGATAAAAATGAAGGGGTCTACTTTTAATCGCCATGTTCGATATTTTGAAAATGTGGAAATACCACCGAATCTACATTATTTTAATTTGTTTCATTCCTTATCTAAATCAATAAATACAAAAATTATTTATTTATTAACACCTAAATCAAAATATTACCACAAAGCATTAGAGGAAAGTAATTACGATAAAACATGGGATATTATTTTAGATAGCTTAAAATCTAAGAATATAGATTTATGGAATTACGAAAATTTTAATACAGATTCTTTTGAATTTCACTTTTTTTGGGATGAGACACATATCTCACATGATGGGGCAAAACTATTTACAAAAATAATAAAAACTCGCTTCTGAGAATTTATACTATATTTATAGTATTGATTTTATACAGTTGCGCTACCAGGAAAAAATCATTCAAAATAGTTGATGTAATTATGGTTGAAGATAGAGATGGGAGGGAGCATATTTATAATAGAGAATTAGTTGAAGGAAAAGCAATGTGGTGTGTTTCTCACGAACAATATGAGAGAATAGAAGTTAAAAGATTACACAATCAGTCTAATTTAATCAAAGCACATGCCAATGATTAATTATTATAATATCCCGATACTATTAAAGAAATTATTTTGAAGACGATTATCGCCGTGAGTGTACTAGTATATTACCAATTCTTTGATAGTTTACATTACTTATTTGCATTATAATATAGTTGGTGCAATTAAGTTATAATTGCTTATAATATCCAACGTGGGAATCTTGGGATAAATAAAATCTATAGTATATCTATAATAATAAAATATTATTCCAAATAATTATCAAGATAAAAAATTTAAATACTAGTCAAAAAACAATGAAAAAAATAATAATTATTCTGGGTTTGTTATTGGTAGTGAATTGCTCAAATAGTAAAACAGCGAAAGATCCTGAGCAACCAACTGCAGAGGAAAAAAGGTTAGCAGAAGAAAAGGCAGCCGCAGAAGCTGCAGAGGAAAAAAGGTTAGCAGAAGA
>CAZEER010000070.1:4156-11074 GCA_964511215.1 uncultured bacterium
AGAAGCTGCAGAGGAAAAAAGGTTAGCAGAAGAAAAGGCAGCCGCAGAAGCTGCAAAGGCAAAAAATATAGCCAGAGAAAAGGCGGCAGCAAAAGCAAAAAGGCTAGCTGAAGAAAGGGCAGCCGCAGAAGCTGCAGAGGCTTTGAGACTAGCAGAAGAAAAGGCAGCCGCAGAAGCTGCAGAGGAAAAAAGGTTAGCAGAAGAAAAGGCAGCCGCAGAAGCTGCAGAGGCTTTGAGACTAGCAGAAGAAAAGGCAGCCGCAGAAGCTGCAGAGGCAAAAAGATTAGCTGAAGAATGGTTGGCAAAAACAGAGAAACTTGCTAAACAGGATTTATCAAGAGAGGAGGGGGAGTATAAGGATGGCGAAAAAGTCGGGATATGGGTTTATTACAATGAGAAGGGCATTAAAGAAAAAGAAGTGAATTATGATCAGGGGAACGATGATGTTTTATATACTTACTTTAATGAAAAAGGAAATAAAGAGAAAGAAGGGAAAATGGTAGATGGAAAAGAAGAGGGCATTTGGACTACATATGATGATAAGGGAAAGAAGGAAAAAGAAATAACCTTTAAGGATGGAAAAGAAGATGGATTATATTCTTTGTGGTATGATAATGGTATAAAAAAAGCAGAAGGACCCAATAAAGGTAAAACGAGAGTCGGTACTTGGACATGGTGGTATGAAAGTGGTGAAAAATGGAAAGAGGGCCTCTATGCTGATGATGGAAAACGGAAAGGGATATGGAAAGTTTGGAAAAAAGATGGAGATCTTTGGGAAGAAAATTTTTATACTGATAGTGGTGATTTTATAAAAAGAGAAAAATATGATTAATTACTTTTTTCTATTGTGAGATTTATGATATGTGATAACTAGATTAGTAATAATCTTCAATTTTTAGCTTATATGATTTTTTTGATGTTATGTAGATATATAATATGAAAACAAAAATGATTTTGGTATTAATGATCTCGGGATCTCTTTATAGCCAAATAGAAAAAGATCAGCTTGTAATAGAAGAAAAAAGTGTATTTTGGAAAGATGGGAAAGATAGACTAATTCTTGAAGATGGGAATCTCTATTACGGTGAATATATCAAACGATCAGGCAAGGAGATTACCTTTTTAAGAGAATATAAAGATACCCCGGATATTTATTTAGTGTCTGGTATAAAACTTCTTGTTTTAGCCAATGGCAAGACCATAGTCCGTGATAGAAAAACATATCGTTTTTTTTGTTTTATAATACTACCTTTTATTTTTTATTATTTTTCATTTCCTCTAAATTAATTGAAGATAAAATTAATAGTCTTTGATCTAGATGGAACCCTTATGGATTCATTAGAGGAAATAAAATATGTATTTAATGAAGTATTACACAAAGAGGGTCTTCCTATAAAAACAAAAGCTTTTTACAAAAAGAATATTGGGCACGGTATCAAATTTTTACTTAGAAAATGTATGCCTAAGAATTATTCTGGGGATTTTAATAATTTATTAATGGCTATTGAAAAGTCCTATGAAATGAATCTAAATAGTTATAACAAAGTATTTGATGATATCTATAAGGTTCTAGATGTGATGGTAGAGCAAAAATTAAAAATTGCAGTTATTACAAATAAATTACATGGATTAGCTCTTAAATGCATCGAGATGCATTTTGATAGTTATAATATAGAAGTAATTGGTGCGGGGAATATTTTTCCTAAAAAGCCAAAACCAGATTCAACCATATCTATGATGGAATTTTTCAACTTTAAGAATACAGAAACACTTTTCATTGGTGATTCAGAAGTAGATGTTAATACTGCAAAGAATGCAGATATAAAATCGGTAGGTGCATTATGGGGATATGGATCTATTGGTGAATTAAAATCTGCAGGAGCCGATTATATAGTTGAAAATCCAATGGATATTTTAGGAATTGAATTATTTAATCTGTAAACGTTTTATAGTTTGGGCATAGATAAAGATTTAAATTGTGTGATTTTATCAAAGGCGTTCACCTTTTTGTTATTATATATTCTATAATTAAAATTTTCAGCTATTATGGGTTTAATATTCTATCTACTTTATATAGAATCGTATTTTAAATTTCTAACTTAACTTTAATAGTTTTATTAAATTAGAGAATGGACAGTCTTAAAAAACTTATTGAAAATAACCCGGGACTATTCAGAATTGTTGCTTTTGTCCTTGGCCCTTTAATTGGCTTTCTTTTTTATTATTTTTTCATAGCAGGATAAATTAGAATTCCCTAAAAATTTATTTCAGGAATAATTTACCTGGTAGGATTTTTTTGATCGTGGGAATCCATAGATTTCCCCAGTTAAATAATTTATTTTATATAAATTTAAGTGGGAGAATAAGTGTCTACTTTTTATAAAATTTTATCAATTTGCCTATTTTGGGGATCAATTATTTTATTAGCGCAAGATAATACCCCTAAAGAAAGGACTATTGTAATTAAAAAATCAGAAGATCAGTGGATAGCTATTGATAAGGTTCAACATTTTTCCTATAGCTGTTTGGTCTCGCTTGGTGTACAGTACATTCTGGTAAATAAAATCCAGTTTGATGAAAAAAGTGCATTACCCTATTCTTCTCTAATGAGTCTTTCTGCTGGTATTTTGAAAGAGCTGAATGATAAAAAAGGGAAAAATGGTTATTTTAGTTTTAAAGATATGGTTGCTAATGGATTTGGAATATTATTTGCAGGGATAATTATTTCTTTTCAAACAGGTTAATGTTCAAATAACTAATATGGAATGGCCAGATAAAATTTTAAATGCTTCAAAACGTATTAAACCTTATGTAAGAAAAACATATTTAAATCGTTCTCATTATTTTTCGGAATTAGTAAGTGGGGACGTTTGGTTTAAATTAGAGAACCACCAGGTAACTGGTTCATTTAAATCTAGAGGTGCGGTAAATAAACTACTCTCGCTATCACCAGAAAAGAAAAAAGAGGGTATAGTTTCTGCTTCCACGGGTAATCACGGTGCAGCCGTTGCCTATGCGGCAAAACAATTAAATATATCATGTACAATATATGTTCCAGAGGATGCTTCATCTGCAAAATTAAAAAACATGGAAAACTATGATGCGATTATTAGAGTATATGGTGATGATTGTGTTGAAGCAGAAAAAAAAGCCAGGGCTGAATCTTCCTTAACCGGCAAAACTTATGTATCTCCCTATAATGATCTAGATGTGATCGCTGGCCAAGGTACGATAGGAGTAGAAATAGAATCACAATGCGAGGATCTAGATACTATTATTATTTCTGTTGGTGGAGGTGGATTGGTTGGAGGAATCGCAATCTATTTAAAATCAATTTGGCCACAAATTAATGTAATTGGTGGTTCTCCTGAAAATTCAGCAGTAATGATGCATTCTGTTAGTGAAGGGAGAATATTGAACATGCAATCAAAACCTACATTGTCTGATGGAACTGCCGGGGGTGTTGAGGAAGATTCTATAACTTTCCCAATTTGTAAAAATATGATAGATAAGTTTGTACTGGTAAATGAAAATGAAATAAAGGATGCAATGATTGATTATATAAAAAATGAACATGAACTTATAGAAGGCGCAGCTGGTACGGCAGTTGCTACATTATTAAAAATGAAAGATGATTTGAAGGGATCCAAGGTTGGTGTTATTATATGTGGAGGGAACATATCTTTGGAAACTCTTCGAAAAATTTTAAAATAAGATAAATATATGATGCCTCAAAATTTTTTATTTTTATTTATAATAAGTTTTATTTTTTCAGAAGAGAAAAAATTTTTTCAGACTCCATTTCAGGATTCATTCAAATATAATCATGTTGGGAAAATTGGAGATAATCCATTTCCTACAAATCCAATGAGCGATAGGGCTGTTGGATATTTATTACAAGGTAAGGCACAGACTGCGATATCTAATTATGGCAATATTATTAATTGGGATGAACACCCAATGGGAATTTGGAATGGATATTCATATCTACCATCTGTAGCTTTTTTAGCTGGAGTTCCTGGACATCAATATTCATATATTTTTTTGTGGAATAATATTGAATATGTTGTTGATGCCGATGGCGTAGCTCTCTATGGTATTTGGGAATCAAGTGATGCCTATGATAGATGGTTTGAGGGTGGTGATACGACATTTGTTGGAATTATTTTCGATACAAATGAAGATTTTGGTAAATGGTATCCGGATAGTATCTCCAAAAAAAATTCAAAGGAATTTTTTAATGGTCCGTATCAATGGAGTATTGATCATGACACCAAAAAAATATTACTCTCTTCATTTGGTGAATTAGATCCAAATAAATCATCTGCAAGAATAGGTTTCATCTATCCATGGGCTTTAAGACCAAAATTGATTCGAAGAGAAGATCAGTTTGATTTTTTTAATTACGGAGATGACTTGGAAGAGTGGACAGATGATGATGAGTACATGTATTATGGTTATAATGTGGCAGAATCATGGCTGTCCAGAATACAAAATTCTCCAAATGGTGAGTGGCATGCTTCAACAATGGCCAGGGTTAACACTCACAATACTAAAGTAAAAAACGGGGATGTTTTTGGAGACACCTATGTCACTGACCCCGGAGATACATATCCTTTACTGGCACATAGTGCCTTCTCTGATACTTGGCCCGAACGATATAATGAAAGCACTGGGATGAACGAATTATATTGGCCAGGATGGTGGTCACAAGACTATAATATAAATCTCCCAGGATGTTCACAGTCTAGGAAAGATCCAGATTGCTGGGAAGAAGTCCCGGGAAGATTTATATCAGATATGGAAGTCTATATGGAATTCGATGATCGATGGGCACATCGAGGCAATATGGTTAATACAAATGATGATTATGAACAGACCGGGTATCCGATGGGACTTCGTGTAATGGCAGAAGCCCATTCCTATGGTGTTTCTTATGCTGAAGATATTTTATTTGTGACAGTGAAAGTGAGAAATGAAAGTGGTGATTGGTGTGCAGAAGATGAAAATGGAGAACCAATCGTTGATGACTTTGGGAATCAAAAATGTGGAGAAGGTATGATAATGCCAGACGGAACAAAATTAAATCAAGGTAAAGGTTTTGATTATGAAGGTACTACACTAGGTTTTTATTTTGATGCAGATGTTTTAGTGGGGGATGAAAGCGGATACAATGCAAATTACCACACAAATGATGATGATTTTATGAAATATTATTGGGAAATTTTCGAACTCAACAATGAACGTATGTTAATTTCCATGGCAATGGTGGGAGACTACGACGGTTTTAGTGGCACTGCTGGTTATGCTATGAATGGTGAGGCTTCTCCTGGCACAGATTTTGGTATAGTTGCAACCCAACTACTAGACTCACCGAGAGCCACAGACCCTGTAGATCTTGACCAAGATGGTACTGTTGATATATTCCCGGGAGAGCCATTAAAAATGACGGATTGGCATTGGTTTGACTGGTATAGTAGGCCTGGAGTACCTCAAATGGAGAGCAATAGCAGTAGCTGTTATACCGGTGCAGATGGTTGCCCACAAGCCAGAAATAAAGAAGAGATCATGTATAAAATTATGGCTGGAGATACAACTAATCTAAGTCAAAACGAACACCAATGGCACTTCCACACACAAAACCCAGGAACAGACCTAGGTTCTGAGCTTAATCCTCATTTTGATTCCTTAGAGGGATTACTTGAGGAAACTGCATTCCTCAGAGACCCAGAAGGTCTTGATTGTTCAATATTTTTAAGTTGTGGACCGTTTGATCTTCCAGTGGGACGTGAAGTACCTTTCTCTTTCTGTATTATTTTTGGCCAAAATGAGGAAGACCTAGTTAATAATGCTCGATTCGCGCAAGTAATGTATAATTCAAGGTATCAGGGATTTACTCCACCAACGAGACCTACTGTATATACAGAAACAGACACAGGATCTGTAAAGATTTATTGGGACAATGCTGCAGAAAATACCGTGGATGTATTAACAGGATATTCTGATTTTGAAGGTTATAAAATTTACAAAAGCACTGATGGAGGTTCAACCTGGGGAAGAGCATCAGATAGAATTTATGATACGGATGGTTTATTTGTGGGCTGGCGTCCATATATGCAATTTGACTTATCAGCCGAGAAAGATTCCCTGCACTGTGTTTATTCTAATTCATATGATTGTGAAAGAATGCAGCGAAGAAATCATAGTATTAGTGGAGCAGATCCATATTTTCCATGGTTTAGTCTAGGCGATGATACTGGTCTTGATATCATTCGATTAGAAGAATCAGATTGGAAAATAGTTAACGGAGTTACCTATAAATATGCCTATGTTGATAATAATGTGATTGATGGAATTGAGTATACATATTCTGTTGTAGCATATGATATGGGGGTTGAGCCTACATACCACACAACCTATATTCCCATTGGTGATGGTCAATTTGAGACTGTAATTGACACCAATTATTCCAACCCGAATGAATGGGCTAATCCTGAAGGTTATGCCTCAATTGAGAATTCAAAAGGGACAACAATTCTTGATCGAAATTTTGTACAGGTTTATCCAGGTATTCAACCGCAAGAAAATTTAAGTCAGGTTAAGGTTGTTCCAAATCCATACATTGCTAGATCACAATTCAAAGAAACAGAATTTCAAAGACAAATCCGTTTTACAAATCTACCTAGAAAATGTAAAATAAAAATCTATACAATATCAGGAGAGCTAGTATATCAAATAGATCACGATAATGATTCTTCTGGTAACGAATGGTGGGATTTGAGAACAATGAATAATCAAGAAATTGCCCCGGGCTTATATCTGTATCATATTTTAAACATAGATCCTCAGAGTGGTAAAGAAATTGATGAAATAGTGAATAAGTTTGCTGTAATTCGTTAGAAAAATGAAAAATATTTT
>CAZEER010000071.1:0-10930 GCA_964511215.1 uncultured bacterium
CAATATCTGTACCATCACCATAAATAATCATTGACTCATCAATATTATGTGAAATTTGGCCTGCTTTTAGCCTATTGTAATCCACTAGTCTTGTATTTATAGTTTCACTAGGTAATTCTTTTGCTAGGGTACGACCTATCTTTCCACCACCTAGAATCATGACTCTATGTGTTTCAGTAAGTTCCTTGCAAAGAAGTTCCATAAGGTTAGGTATATCTTCAGTTTTGACAATAAAATATGCAGTATCACCTTCATGAAAAATAAATTCTGCGGTTGGAACGATTGTTTCTTGCCCACGCAGAATAGCTATAACTCCAAAACGAAAATGATTGTTAATTTTTGCAATCTGCCCAAGGGGTATATCATATATATTTTTACAATCCGAATCAATATTTAGTCCTAGCATTGTTAACCTTCCTGATTCGAAATCCATAACTTGGACTGCATAAGGGTGTTTCACCAACCTAATAATTTCTTCACAAGCTGCTTGTTCAGGGTGGATTACAATATCTACTCCAAACTTTTCTGGACGGATAATTGAATCTTTTGCAGTATACTGCTGATTCCTTAACCGGGCAATAATTCTATTCGCACCTAGTTTATGAGCTTGCTGTGATGCAATAAGATTTACTTCATCAACTCTAGTCAAACATAAAACATAATCTGCATCACCGACCTTTGCTTCATTTAAGGTATTTGGACTCGCTCCATTTCCCTCTACAACAATCACATCTAAGTTTTCGGAAGCTCTCCTACATTTTCGAGGATCAAGGTCAACAACCGTTATATCATAGTCTTCTTCGCTCAAGGCTTTGGCAACGTGAAATCCAACTTCCCCACCGCCAATAATTACAACCTTCATTATTACAACTCATTAGTAAATATTAGTGAAATATACTTCTTTTTTTTATAAAATAAATAAAAATTAATCTATGACGACTGACGTACAATATTTGCACCTAAAGATCTGAATTTTTTCTCAATACCTTCATAACCTCTATCAATATGATAGACTCTGCTTATTACTGTTTTACCACTTGCAACCAAGCCTGCAATTATAAGTGACGCGCTAGCTCTGATATCTGTTGACATAACAGGAGCACCTATTAGTTTTTGAATGCCATGAACAAATACAGTATTATTTACAACCTTTATCTGTGCACCAAATCGATTTAATTCAGGAACATGGCTAAAACGATCTTTATAAACTGTATCAGTAATAATGGATGAGCCTGAGGCTAAGGACATTAGTGCTACCCATTGAGCTTGCAGATCAGTTGGGAAACCAGGATATACTGCAGTTGTCATATCTACAGGTTTTAAAGAAGGGGCAGACTTAATAGTAATTGAATCTTTAGTCGTACTAACTCCACTACCCGTGTCACTTAGTTTAAGCAAAACCGTATCTAAATGTTCTGGAATAACATTCGTAATTGTAATCTCCCCTAATAATGCACCGGCAATTAAAAATGTTCCTGCTTCTATCCTATCAGGAATAACTTGAATATTAGCAGGATGTAAAGAGTCAACACCTTGCACAAGAAGCCTTGGAGTTCCAACACCTTTAATTGAGGCTCCCATTTCATTTAAATATTCGCATAATTGTACTATTTCTGGTTCACATGCAGCATTCTCTATTGTTGTAACTCCTTCTGCAGTTACTGCTGCCATAAGGACATTCCCTGTAGCTCCCACTGATGGAAATTCAAAATTAATATTTGCTCCGATTAGGCAATCTGCTTCTGCTATAATGTAACCATTCTCAAGAGTAATCTTTGCGCCTAATTTTTCTAAGCCTCTTAAATGATAATCCACGGGACGTGGGCCCCATGCACATCCACCAGGTAAAGATACTTTTACATATCCAAATCTTGCTAAGAGTGGTCCTAACACATAGAAAGATGCTCTCATTGTTCTCACTAAATCATATGGTGCTTCAGGGTTGTTTACATTAGAACTATCAATCTCTAATACCCCATTGTCAAAAGAACAGGTTGCGCCTATAATTTCCATTAGCTTAATCATTGTACGCGTGTCTCTTAGATCTGGTACTCTACTTATTACACTTTTCCCATCTATCATTAATGCTGCAGTCATAATAGGTAATACAGCATTCTTGGCACCACTAATTGCAACAGATCCACTTAGTCGACTTTGGCCTTCTATTATAATTTTATCCATTATACAATGGCTTGTTGCTTTCCAATAAATAATTCTTGAATGATATTAAAACGTTCTTTGTCATCTAAGTACTTTGAATCTACATATGTATTTTTGTCTTCCTCATACTTTGTAATATGTAAATGATGATCTGCAAGGTTAGCTATTTGAGATAAATGCGTAATACAAATAACTTGTTTAGATTTTGATAGTTTTAATAGATGTCCTGCAACTTTTTCTGCAGTAATACCTGAAATCCCTGAATCAATTTCATCAAAAATAAGTGTATTTACTGGATCCAATTCCTGAAAAACAGTTTTAATTGCAAGCATAATTCGTGAAATTTCACCACCAGAGGCAACCAAGGATAAAGGCTTTTCTGGCTCACCTATATTTGCTGAAAAATAAAACTTAACTATATCAATACCTTTCGAGTTAATCGATAATAATTTTTTATCATATTCTAAATAACCATCATCGCTCTCCTCCGTCTCCACCCTAACAACAAATTTTGAATTGTTCATATTAAGATCCGCTAAGGTTTTCTCAATTTGTTTTGATAATATTTTAGATTTTTTCTTACGGTTTTTATGGATTGCAATTGCTTTTTTCATAAATTGTTTTTCTTTATATATTATCTTCTCCCTCAAACTATTTTCAGATTTTTCAGGGCTTTCTAATTCTTTTATTTCTTTTTTGATTTCTTTTTGGATTCCTAGTACGGAATCTAACGATCCTCCATATTTTCTTTTTAATGATTCTAGAGCAGTGATTCTATTTTCTATTTCATAAATTTCATCAGTATCATAGTCTTCCCCTAGAAGTTGAGATGAAATAATGGTATTCACTTCGTTTAATTGAATTATTGCATTATTTATTAATTCATTAATATCTCCAGCTATTGGCTCAAATTTATCTATTGATTTTAATTCTTGCTGAATCATAATTAATTGATCCATCATAGGTTCATTGCCATTATTTATTGTGCTTTGGGTGTTTTGAAATGTTTGAATAATATTTTTAAGATTAGTTAATCTTTTATATTTTTTCTCAAGCAACTCATCTTCACCAAGAAGTGGCTTCACAGCATCAATTTCATTTTTCTGAAAATTTAATAGTTCTAATCTATCATTTTGGTTTTGCGTTGATTTACACAAAAGATTTAGCTCGGATCTCAATTCAGCTAATTCAAAATACATTTTCTCTAAAGACTCAACATCACTTTTATGTCTGCAGTATAAATCAAGATAATCAATATGGCTATGACTATTTAAAATTAATTGCTGGTCATATTGCCCATGAAAATCTACTTTTATTGCATTTTCATTTTTCAAATTTTTTAATGAAATAGGTTCATCATTTTGAAAAGATTTTGTTTTACCTTCCTTGGAAATTAACCTCCTAACTAATCTTTTATCAAACTTGGTTTCAATCACTGTATAGTCTGAGCCATGCCTAATCATAATTTTATCAGCTTTTGCACCTAAGGAGACACTCAATGCTTCTAATAATAAAGACTTACCTGACCCAGTTTCACCTGTAATAACAGTTAAACCAGATTCAAATTGAATATCAACCTCATCGATAATTGCATAATTCTTAATATATAATTTCTTTATCATGCTGGTTTTTATAAATCATTGATCCTAGAATAACACCTAAAATTACACCAATCACATCTGCAATAATATCGTATTGGCTAGAAAACCTCCCAGGAATCATTGTTTGCCAAGCTTCGTCAATACAAGCAAATATCATACCCGAAGTTGCTAATAATATTTTTGATGAGTTTATCCCATGATTGAAAGCACGAATCCCAAGAAATCCCATTATTGTATATTCAATTACATGCAATAATTTGTCCCAAGTCAGAGTTGTAATTTCTGGCACTGATCCTCCAGGAACGCTAGATCCAACTAAAATAAGAAAAAGGAAAAGATACAAATGCTTTTTAGGATCTCTCATATTCTGATATTACTTCTGGTATTTTATCAAGTAAATCACTAGCAATTTGCCCTCTGTACCCTTTTTCTTGTATTAAAATATCAGATGCTTTCCCATGTATAAAAGATCCTAACGATGCAGCATCAAAAGGATCTAACCCTTGGGCAATAAATCCTGAAATAATTCCTGCAAGCACATCTCCAGTACCGGCTGTTGCTAATCCTGGATTCCCAGTTTTATTTATAATCGCATTTTCATTTTTGAATATGCAGTTTGGTATCTGTTTAATCAGACTTATATGATTAAAATTTTCATAAATATGATTCATAATATCAGGGAATTTTAAAATAATTAAATCTTTCTTTACTCCAATTAGTTTAGATAATTCACCTATATGAGGTGTTATAACTAGTGGGTGTTCCCTTTTATTTAATTCGTCAATTTTACCATTATATGGATACAAACCATCCGCATCCAGCACAAGTGGTTTGTCAACATGTTTAACCAATCTCTTTATTAATTTTTTTGTTTCTCTCTTCCTGCCCATTCCTGGGCCAACTAATACAGAATCAGCCCACTCTACCTTTTTCATTATATCCTCAAAATTAGAGTCATTCATAATACCAAATCCAAAATCTTCTAGTGGTAGTGTCATTCCTTCTATTATGGAACGCTCATAAATGTTATTAAGAGATGATGGTGCCGTTGTAATTGTCAAACCAGTTCCACATCTTAATGCTCCATAAGTTGAAAGTATTGCTGCACCTGTCATAGTTTTAGAACCAGCAACAATTAGAACTTTTCCCGATGAATATTTATTTAAATCTAGATTAGGAACTTTTAAAAAATAATTTACATCTGGTTCAGAATATTGCTTCCATTTAATACCTGATAATTTAATTGAATTGATTTTTAGAAAACCAATATCTGCGATTTTTATCTGCCCCGTATAATTAGGACCATTCCTAAAAACCATACCTAATTTTGGTGCACCAAAAGTCACCGTAGTATTTGCTTTAATGCATTCTGAAAGTACGCTACCAGAAGAACCATTGAGCCCTGATGGTATATCTATTGATAGTACTAATAGGTTGGAATTATTAATCCAATTGATCCATGGTATAATCTCTTTTCTGAGCTTTCCTTTAAAGCCAATACCCAACAAACCATCAATAATTAAGTTTGGTTTTTTTATTATTGGGATTTCGATTCCATAGGTGTTTGGAATACCTAATTTTTTACAATCATTATGATATTTAAGAGCATCCAGTTTAATATTTTTTCCCGGAATAATTGAATGCAATATTACTCTATAGCCATATCTATGAAGGATCTTAGCAGTTGCAAAACCATCACCACCATTATTACCTTTTCCACAAATTATGAATATTGAAGGATTTTGGATATTTTTTAATAATTCTATTGCCTTTTTCGCCACACACCGTCCAGCATTACCCATTAATTCAACTCCAGATATATTTTGACTTTTAATTGAAATATTATCTAATTCATATGCTTGCGAAGGAGTTAATAATCTCATTGGGGAAAAAATAAAGCTGAAGCTAAAGCATGTGTATCTGTATGTGATATGGTAACCTTACAACAGCCACTACATTTAAATTTAAGGGTTACTGCAGGACCTGTTGAATCATTAGATTCTATATTAATTAAATTAAAAGCAATTGGTTTACTATAACCTGATGATTTTATTGCCTTAATTATTGCTTCTTTTGCAGCAAATCTACCTGCGTAGTGCATTTCAGGTTTTGCTTTTTTGTTACAATATAACTGCTCTGATTTCGAATATATTCGATCTTTAAATTTCTGCCCAACTTTATCAATTATAGATCGGATCCTAGCTACTTCAACTAAATCCGTTCCTATAAAAATATTAGGTACTACTATTGTATTCATTTATGATTAATACCAACTGGTATATATCATTTAAATCCCAATCGGCTCCAGAGTTAACTGTACCAAAAGTATCACCATAACGAGCAAAAGCTGTTTTCATACCAATCTGCTTTGCACCTACTACATCACGTTCTGGCCAGTCTCCAACCATAATAGTTTCTTCAGGTTGTAGATTTAGAATATCTAAACTCATTTTAAATGGTTTTTCAGATGGTTTACGTTCGCCAGTATCATCAAAAGTGATAACAACATCAAAAAAATGATATAAATTCAAATAATAAATGCGCATCCACGCTTCTCTACTAGGTGCATCCGATACCACTCCAAGCTTCACACCGGACTTAGCTAAGGCCATTAGAGTTTTATTTACATTAGGATATGCCATTAGATTTGCTTCACGTGCACGTCTATATGCGACGATACCTGCAGCAAGAAATTTATGTTCTACATACCCAATCTGTTTTTTAATAAATACATCAAAAACCTTTTGATTTTCCCAGCCAAATTCTCCATAGATAGATACTATTTCGTTGTACGATTGTTCTTCATCTATAATGAGACCTGCTTCAATCATGCCTTTCACTGCTGCTTTTACTGCAAACTCTTTCATTTTCATAAAATCAAGCAGCGTATTATCTAGGTCAAATACAACGCCTTTAATCACTAGAAATTATCAAGCTAATAATATTATATTTTTATTTAGGGTTTTTAATATCATAGATATTCTTCTCAGCTGCCTTTCTCCACTTTTTATCTGATTTTGCTTTTTCAAATAAATTCAAAGCTCTTGATCTTCCAGATTTATTACCTTTACTTTTATTTAATTCTGCAACAGCCCAATAATAATATGCTGTCCCATTTTGTTTTTCACTATTTTTAATATCTACGGATTTCTTAGCAACAAATATAACCTTATTCCAATTTTCTACACTAAAATATGATTCAGCAAGGTGATTAAAATTCTCATAATTTGAACTATCCAATTCAACTGATTTACTTAAATAGTCAATTGCCTTGAGATAATTACTTTTCACAGCTTTTATTTTTTCTTCAGGCAAATTACCATTATCGATTTGTTTTTTTATAGAAAGAGCTTGCGTTTTGTATACCATACCTAAATGCATAAACCCATTAGCATATTTATTATCAAATTGGGTAACCTCTTTTAAAACCCTCTCAGCTTCTTTGAACTCTTGTTTTTCCTGGTATAAAAGTTTCCCCAGATTACCATATGCCTTAGAATAATCGTATTTTAATTCAATCGCTTTCTTATAATTTTCAATAGCTCTATCAATCTTTCTATCAATTTCACACACATTACCTAATACAAACCATATTTTATGATTTTCAGGGTTTAATTCTTTTGCTTTCTCTAAATACTCTTCTGCCAATTTAGTATTACCCGATGCTTTTTCAATAACACCTAATTGGTAGTATGACTTCGCAAAGTTCGGATCATATTTCAAGGCTGTTAAATATTTTTCTTTTGCAGTAGCTATATCTCTATTTTTATAAGCTTTGTTACCCTCATTTAAAAACTTCTTTGTAATATTACCAAGCATAACACCCGCATTTTTGTGATCAGAGTAAATTTCACGCGCTTTAACAAAATTCTTCGAAGCTGAATCAATGTCACCATTTTTACTATGACTATAACCTAACCAAAAATATCCATCAGAAAAATACGGATACTCCTTAATAATAATCTCAAAAACTCTAATTGCATCATTATATAATCGTTTCTCTATATTGCTTCTACCACTTTGCAGATCAGCACCAAGTTTCAAAATTTGATCAGACCAAGACCTAAAATCATTATCAGAGTTGGTAGCATCTGTTGCATAAGTTGATGCTTTTCTTATATCACCTTTATAAAGATATAATTTTGATAATCCTTTCGAAGCTGGGGCATATGACTGATCTAACTTAAGTGACGCATTAAATGATAATTCAGCATTTTCAAGGTCACCAGACAATAATTGAGATTCAGCTTGATTGCACAATTTCTCTGCATCCTGAGAGAGAATAATTGTACAAATAGATATAAATATTAGCGTTCTTTTAACTAGCATAGTACTGCCTTCATTATTAATTAAATACAAATTATACGAATATCATTATGAATTTTAATATAAATAAATAAAGTATTTCATCAGATAATCACTTTTCTGGTAAAGGAATATCTTCAACCTTCACCTTGAGTTTTTTTATTTTGTTATCCATTACTTTTGATGAGCTTTCAATTGTATTTATATTTTCCTCGATTGCAATTATATTCTTATCGATTGAATTGATATTGTTCTTGATTGAATTTATATTATTCTCCATCGCAATTACTTTATCATCTGTGGTACTTAATTTTTCATCAGTTACTCTTAGTTCCCGTGATAGATTCGTTACTTTTTCATTTAATATCCCTAATTCATTTGTTAAATCACCGATATCTATTGTGATTTTTTTTCTAGCTTTTGAAGCATCTTTATCCAACTCTTCAATAGTATTATTTATGCCATCTAGTTGTTCATTCAAACTTGAAAACATAAACTCCATTTTTTGTGTTAAATCATCTATTTTTACATCTAAACTTTTATTGAGCTCTTTGATTCCAATCAAATTGTTATCTACACCATCTTCTACTTCACTAAATCTACCTTGCACCCTAATCACTTCTTGAATATTATTTGCTAAAGCTCCTGACATCATATTAATTTGATTTTGGTGATTATCTTGTGAATTCACTAAAGACTGAATATCTCTTTTTATTGTTGACAAATTACCAGTTAGTAAATAGGATTGATTAGCAGTAGCGTTAAGTTTCTCTTTAACCTTATAAAACTGTTGATTTAAAGTTGATACTGTATCATCTATTCCGCCCATTTCCTGCCTATTTGATGCAATTTCAACTTTCTGGTTTACCAAATCATCCTGAAAATATTCTATTTTCTTTTTTTGTTCACGTCCTTGGGAATGAAGTCTAAGCAAATCAATTTCAAATTCATTTTGCAGTGCTTCTAAATTCATAAATACATTATGTAAATCCTCCAAAGCACTTCTCAAAGAGTCATTCAAATGGTTTACTTGCCCTGATAAGTGATTCACATTACCTTGTAGGTACTCTAGACGTTCTGACATAAAAGTAAGGTCACCCTTTTTTGCAGTATCCTCTCTCCCTAATATATCTGCAGGTAAAATTTTAATCGTACCTTGTTCGGTTTTTAAAAAAATACGGTGTTGGTTTTCATTAACAATTTTTCCTTGAATGATAGAGCCATCTTTCAAGAAAAAAATAGTAACATCTTGCGCAGCTAGCTGGTATGCGCATGTTACAATAATTGATAATATTAGTTTTTTTAACATCTATGGTACTTCTGTATAACCTGCAAATCTAAACTAATGGGATGATTTGGTCAACCGATTGAAATAAATTAAAAAGTCCTGCTAAAACAGGACTTTTCGGCCGTGCCGAAGGCCGGACTCGAACCGGCACGGAGTTTCCCCCACTGCCCCCTCAAGACAGCGTGTCTACCAGTTCCACCACTTCGGCAAAAATCTTATTCTCCTCCCAAATCTAGTACTGCATCATCATCTTGAATATCATCTGTTGCGGGTATAACAGGTCGATTCTCCGCAGCTTGTTTAACTAGAGATGTTGATTCCGTATTTGACGGACCTGTCAAAATACTAATTACAACAGCAAGAGTTAAAAATAATGTTGCAAGCCACGTGGTTATCTTACTTAAAACATTCCCTGCATTTTGGCCACCGAGAACTGAACTAGCTGCATTACCTCCAAATGTTCCAGATAAACCACCTCCCTGACTTGCCTGCATGAGAACTACGGTAATGAGCAAAATACTAACTAACGCATGTATAAAGATTAAAAAACCTATCATATGTTATTCTCCATATATATTTCAATAGATTGAATTATTGACGTGAATGACTCTGCATCCAAACTCGCACCGCCAATTAGAAATCCATTGACACCTTTTATTTTTATTAAATCTTCAGCATTCCCTTCATTAACAGATCCACCATAAAGTACGTGTATCTTACTTTCATCAGGGTATAATTTACCTAAAAATTTATGTATAAATTTATGGGCATTATCTATCTGATCATAATTTGCAGTTTTGCCAGTACCAATCGCCCAAACAGGTTCATATGCTATTATACAGTTATCAATCGATTTGATGTTTATCAATGCTTTTCTTAATTGCTTTTCCAAAACAAATTCTGTTTTCCCTGAATTTCTCTCTTCTAGAGTTTCACCAATACAAAGTATTGGGCTTAGACTTTCAGTTAAAACTGATTGAATTTTTTTATTAATCCATTTATCTGGCTCACTAAATACTTTACGTCTTTCTGAGTGCCCGACGATAACATATTGCGCACCACAATCTTTAATCATTCCCACTGATATTTCACCAGTCAATGCTCCAGTGGACTCCCAATGACAATTTTGTGCTGCTGTGAAAAATGGTGGTTTTAAATCAATCCTATAGAGTCCAGTAAATGGTGGGGCAAAGATAACAGATACATTTTTTATATCCAAAAGTAAACTCCTTACTTCATTGATAAAATAATTACCCTCTGAGGGATTTTTATTCATCTTCCAGTTGCCTGCAATAATAGGTTTTTTTGTCATATTATTCTTCCAATTTTTTTATAGCAGGTAATAATTTACCACTAAATAATGCAAGTGATGCTCCGCCACCTGTTGAAACATGAGTCATCTCACTCTGAATGTTAAATTTCTCTAAAGCAGCTGCAGTATCTCCACCTCCAACAATTACTTTTGAATCATTAGCTACACAATTTGTAAGATGCATTCCTAAATCCCTCGTACCTGTTTCATAATTTGATAATTCAAAGACACCCATTGGCCCATTCCAGAATATTGTTTTGGAAT
>CAZEER010000072.1:0-8570 GCA_964511215.1 uncultured bacterium
AGTTGGGGTTCGAATCCCTGCGCCCCAGCAAAAAAAAACAAAAATTAATGAAAAAAAATAACCTTAAGATCTTTAGTGGTAGGAGTAATACTGCACTTGCTGAAAAAATAGCAAACAGTTTGGAATTAAATCTTGGGGATATTTCAATTCGTACATTTTCTGATGGTGAACTCTGGGTTAAATATGAAGAAAATATAAGAGGGCACGATGTTTTTATTATTCAATCAACTAATGGGCCTTCTGAAAATATTATTGAACTTGCACTCATGGTAGATGCTGCTGTTAGAGCTTCTGCAGATAAAGTCACAGCTGTAATGCCATATTTTGGTTATGGAAGACAAGACAGAAAGGATCAACCACGCGTTCCGATATCATCCAGAGTAATGATTGATATATTAACAGCAATGGGAGTAAACAGAATAATTACGATGGATCTTCATTCTACTCAAATACAGGGATTTGCAAAAATCCCATTAGATAATCTTTATAGTAGAACCGTTTTATTTTCAGCAATAAAGAATGAGGGTTTTATACCAAGTAAATCAGTTGTTTTAGCCCCTGATATAGGCTCTGCTAAAATGAGCCAAGGCTACGCAAAAAACTTAGGCATGAATTTTGCGCTCATTGATAAACGGCGTTTTGCACCAAACCAAACAGAAATAAGTCATCTTATTGGTGAATTGAAAGATATGGATGTCCTAATTATTGATGATATGATTGATACAGCTGGCACTATAATAAATGCATCAAATGAGGCTATGAATAAAGGTGCAAAATCAGTTACTGTTGTGGCTACACATGGTGTTTTCTCTGGAAAATCAGTTAATAGATTAAAAAATTCAATCATAAAAAAAATCATCATTACAGATACTATAAACATCCCAGAGGAAAAACATATTAATAAAATGCAAGTTGTATCAGTTGGTAATGTTTTTAGTGAGGCAGTGAATCGAATTCATAATGGTAAATCTGTCAGTGCATTATTTGAATTTTAAAAAGGAGAAGAAACAATGGCATCATCCTATTACAAATTAGATATTGAAAACAGATCTGAAATGCGAACAAGAGGATCGAGGTCACTACGCCTTAAAGGAATTATTCCAGGTGTGTTATATTATTCTGGAGAAGAAAATATAAATATTTCTATTAATGAATTAGTTCTTTTTCATGCCCTACGCTCAGGACAACGAATTTTTGAGATAAACCAGAGTGGTGAAAAACAATATACTATGATTAAAGAAGTGCAATATCACCCTGTGACTGATGAAATAATCCACATTGATCTTATGCGTGTACGTAGGTCTGAAAAAATGACAATCTCTGTCCCGCTTATTCTGATTGGCGAAGCAGTTGGTGTTAAAGCAGGCGGAATATTATCTCAATCTCTGAATCAAATAGAGATTAGTTGTTTTCCAACTGATGTACCAGAGCAAATAGAATTGAATATTGAAGATCTCGAATTAAACTCAGCAAAAAGTATTGGAGATATAAGGTTAGAAAATAAAGATATTGAGATTATTTCTGATTTTTCATTAAATGTGGTATCAGTTACACCACCAGCAGCAGAAGAAGAACTAGAGCCTACAGAAATGGAAGAAGATGGTATTGAAGAGGATGACGATTCTAAAGAAGATTCTGCAGAAGAAAAAACTGATGATACAGAATCTAAAGATGATGATAGTACAAAAGAATCATGATAGCCTTTATAGGCTTGGGAAACACAGGTGCAGCATATACAAACACAAAGCATAATGCAGGATTTTGGGTTTTAGATGAATTGGCTAAAAGATATAATCTTTCATTTCAACCCGGTGAAGAAGAATATATATTTGTACAGCATAAGCAAAAAAAAATGATATTAGCCAAGCCAACAAGTGGAATGAATAATAGCGGTAATGCTGTTAAACATATTGCGCATTATTGGGGTTTATTGCCGTCTGATATTCATGTTGTTGTAGATGATGTGGATATACCATTAGGGAAAATTCGAATCCGCCCTAAGGGTGGGGATGGATCTCACCGCGGGATGAAAAATATTATATATCATTTACAATCAGAACAATTCCCAAGAATCCGTTTAGGTATTGGTACAAGTGAAAATATGCGCCCATCAGAAAAATATGTCTTAAAACCCTTTCATAAAGACTATCAACATGATGTAAGAACTATGATAGTACGTGGGGCTGATGCATTAGAAGATGTTTTATTTTCAGGTTTAAACCATGCAATGAATTATTTTAATTCTTAAATAAGGAGATATTTATTTTATGAATTCAAATTTATTATTTGTGATTGCGGCTTCACTTATTGCGATGGGTTTTTCTTTCTGGAAAACCAAATGGATTGAGTCTCAAGACGTAGGAACAGATCGTATGAAATCTATTGGTGAAAGTATTGCAGGTGGTGCAATGGCATTTTTAAAAGCAGAATATAGAGTTTTAGCTATATTTGTTATTGTTGTGGCTGTATTACTAGGGATTACTAATAATGGTAGAGCAGATTCAAGTGTGTTTATTTCTTTATCATTTATTGTAGGTGCTATTGCGTCAGGAATGGCGGGGTTTTTTGGTATGAAAGTTGCAACCAAAGCCAATGTTCGCACAACTAATGCTGCGCAGAAAGGATTGGCATCTGCTTTGAATGTTGCTTTTAGCGGTGGATCAGTGATGGGTCTAAGTGTTGTCGGCCTTGGTGTTTTAGGTCTAGGCGGGCTCTTTATGTTTTATACAGATATGTTTGGCAATGATAAAGAAAATATTAAAATAGTATTAAATGTAATTTCGGGATTTTCTCTGGGTGCATCCTCTATTGCATTATTTGCACGAGTTGGAGGTGGTATTTATACAAAAGCTGCTGATGTGGGTGCTGACTTAGTTGGTAAAGTTGAGGCAGGAATTCCTGAAGACCACCCATTAAATCCTGCAACTATTGCAGATAATGTTGGTGATAATGTTGGTGATGTTGCGGGTATGGGAGCTGACCTTTTTGAATCTTATGTTGGTTCTATAGTGGGTTCGATGGTCTTAGGTTCGAGTATTTTGGCACTAGGAGAATTTGAGCTTAATTTTGTTTTGTTACCGTTATTTATTGCAGCTGCGGGAATTATAGTATCTATTATTGGAACATTTATGGTATCTGTAAAAGAAGGTGGTGATCCTCAAAAAGCATTAAACCTAGGTGAATTTGGTAGCGCAGGAATTATGGTTGTCGTAATTTATTTTTTAATCCAGAATTTTTTACCGTTATCATTTATCCAAAATACTATTGAATATACCAGCATGGGTGTGTTTTATGCTACTGTAATTGGACTTGTTGCTGGACTTGGAATAGGTCTAATTACCGAACATTATACTGGAACAGGAACCTCTCCAGTTAAATCCATTACGGAACAATCTGTTACTGGCCCAGCAACAAACATCATAGCTGGTCTAGGTGTTGGTATGCAATCTACAGCTATTCCTATTTTAGTTATTGCTGTAGCTATTATGGGGGCTTTTCACTTTGCTGGATTATATGGAATTGCTATGGCTGCTCTTGGAATGCTGGCAAATACAGGTGTTCAGCTGGCGGTTGATGCTTATGGTCCTATTTCAGATAATGCTGGAGGAATCGCTGAAATGGCCGAGTTACCTGCGGAGGTTCGTAAACGTACTGATAAGTTGGATGCTGTTGGAAACACGACTGCTGCTATTGGAAAAGGATTTGCTATTGCTTCAGCTGCTCTTACTGCTCTTGCTTTATTTGCAGCATTTATGGTGCAAAGTGGGATTGATAATATTAATATTTCAGATCCAACTGTAATGGCGGGGCTATTTGTAGGGGGAATGTTACCATTCTTATTTTCATCTATGGCTATGGGTGCTGTAGGGCGAGCAGCGATGGCGATGATAGAAGAGGTTCGTCGTCAATTTAGAGATATTCCGGAATTAAAAACTGCATTAGAACTCATGAATACAAAAGATGAGAGTGATTGGAGTGCCACAGATCGCATCGCTTATGATAATGCTTTAGACAAAGCCGAACATGGGCGTTGCGTTGAAATTTCTACGCAATCTGCTATTAAAGAAATGGTTGCCCCAGGTTTATTAGCAGTGACAACGCCCGTTGCAGTTGGTTTTATCTTTGGTCCTGAAACACTTGGTGGATTACTCGCAGGTGTTACAGTTACTGGTGTATTGATGGCTATTTTTCAATCTAATGCAGGAGGCGCTTGGGATAATGCAAAAAAAATGATCGAAGAAGGTATCACTGTTGGGGGTGAAACTTTACAGAAAGGATCCGAAGCGCATAAAGCTGCTGTGGTTGGAGATACGGTTGGGGATCCCTTCAAAGATACTTCTGGACCATCATTAAATATTTTAATCAAACTGATGTCAGTGGTATCACTGGTTATCGCTCCGTTAATAGCGTAAAAAATAAGGAGATACTATGCGGTATTATGAAACCCTTTATATTGTTGATCCAAATCTAGAAAATAAAACATTGGAAAAAACAATGATTGATATAGGAAAAGAACTAGAAAAATCAAAATTAAAAATAATCAACCATAGAATTTGGAATAAAAAACGGCTTGCCTATCAAATATTAAATCAAAAATATGGATCATATATTATTTTACAGTTTGAAGGTAGTGATTTAAGTAAACTAAAAGAATTTGATGTGTGGATGAAGTTAAATAACACTATTTTGCGTCATATGACAGTAAGTTTAGAAGAAAAGCCAGCTATTTATGTAGAAGACCCTACAGCAAAAGACCAACCTGAATCAGAAACAAGTGACGATAAAACTCAAAATGGAGATTCCAGTTCAAGTGGGGATAATAATGATATTAATAAAGATAAAAAACCTCAAAAAGAGGAGGAAGGCTAATGGCACTACAAAGTAAAAGAAAATTTTGTTTTTTTAAGGAAAATGGGATTAATGATATTGATTATAAAGATGTAAAACTTTTGCGTCGTTTTGTGAATGATCAAGGTAAGATTATGCCTAGGCGCATTACAGGTACAAGTGCAAAAATGCATAGAAAATTAGTCCGAGCTATAAAAAGATCTCGTGCGATTGCTCTCATGCCTTATGTTGAAAGAGGCGCAGATTAAAGGAGTTTAATTATGAATATTATTTTATTATCAGATTATGAAGGCTTGGGAAATACTGGAGATATTGTAAAAGTTAAATCTGGTTTTGCTAGAAATAAGCTTATACCCCAAGGTATTGCTCTACGCGCTTCAAAACGAAATTTAGCTATTGCAAACGAAAAGAAAAAATTTATCCAAACACGCTTAAATAGAGAGTCTGAGGGCCATAAAAATTTGGTTAAGACCTTATCAAAAACTGAAATTACAATTGAAGTGCAAGTTGGCGATGAAGAAAAAATGTTTGGTTCTATCACTTCACTCGATATCCAAAAGTCTTTAAAAGAAAAAAATATTGAAGTAGATAGAAGTATGATTTTATTAGATGAGCCAATTCGGTCACTAGGTATTTATCATATCCAGGTGAGGGTTGCTCCAAATATGGATGGAGATGTAAAAGTCTATGTAATAAAATCATAAATTTTAAATACTTTTTCAGTTTGTGATTATTATTTAAAAAGGGTTTTATTGTTCTGATTTTAGATGAATAATAAACTTACTATTTATGTTTGCTGAAGTTGCATTCCCTATTAGAGGGTTTCAAACCTTCACTTATTCTATCCCAAAACGATTTAAAGATAGAATTCAAATTGGTTCCCGTGTAAATGCATCCTTTGGCCGCAGGACTGCGCAAGGGATTGTTGTTGGTTTAAAAAAATCAACATCCTTTACTGGTAATATAAAAGACATTAAAAGCTTGGTAGATGATATATCAGTAATGACACCTGCTTTGTGGAAGCTTATTACATGGATTAGTGATTATTATACAACACCCATTGGACAAGTTGCACGAGCATTATTCCCTAGAAATCTTTCAACCAGATACACGCCACCAAAACAGTGGTATGTCCAAAGTAATATATCATTAATCAATCAGTTAGATAATTTAAAAAATCGTGCACCTAAACAATATGAACTGTTAAAAATAATTAATAAATCTGAGAAAAAAATTGCAATTTCTTCTCTAAAAACTTATGTAGCAAACCCGATGCAAATTTGTAAAGTATTACAAAAGAAAAACCTTGTTTATATTTACGAAAAAACATCCTTTCCAGATGCTACAGGTTTCACATTTGATCCAATTTTTAAAGAAATACGGTTTAATAAAGAGCAGCGCTCAGCGATAGAACAGATTTTAATATCTTTAAATAAAAATATTTATGATTCTTTTTTATTACATGGAGTAACAGGTAGTGGTAAAACAGAGTTGTATATTGAAGCTGTTCGGAGGTGTCTATCACAAAATCGAACCGCCATTATTCTTTTACCAGAAATCTCTCTTACACCTCAAATTGCAGGTCGATTTAGGGCTGTATTCGGTGATACAATTGCACTATGGCATTCCCGCCTCACTCAGCAACAAAGGTCTTGGACATGGAAGCAAATTTGTATAGAAAGATATCAAGTAGTTATTGGTGCAAGAAGCGCTGTGTTTTCCCCAATTAATAATCTGGGATTAATAGTAATAGATGAAGAACAAGAATCATCTTTTCACCAGGACTCTCCTGCGCCAAGATACCATGCTAGAGATGTTGCATTAATGAGAGGTAGATATGAAAAAGCTGTTGTGATTATATCAAGTGCTACACCCAGTTTAGAAAGTTATTTCAATCACATACATAATAAAATTAAATATCTTAGATTATCAAAAAGGTTTGGTGGAGCGAAATATCCAATTGTTCACATTGTTGACATGCTATCCGATAAAGAAGAAACAGGAAAAGTGGGTCAGGTTATTTCTGGATTATTACAAGATAAGATAGAGGAAAGGTTATCACATAAAGAACAGATCATTTTATTGCAAAATAGACGGGGATTTTCATCTGCAGTACGGTGCAGAGATTGTGCTGGTATTGTTATGTGTCCCGAATGTTTTATTGCATTAACATTTCACCAAAAGAGATCTAAGCTTATATGTCATTTTTGTGGGCATAGTAAAGCAAACGATAATATTAGTTGTAATAATTGTAATAGCGTCAATTTATATTACTCCGGTTCAGGGACTCAAAAGGTTGAGATGTTAATAAAAGAAACGTTTCCTAATGCAAATGTTAGCAGGCTGGATATGGACACATCAAAAGGAAAACCTGGAATTACATCAATTTTGAAATCATTTAGTACTGGTAAGATAGATATATTAATTGGTACTCAAATGATTGCAAAAGGGTTAGACTTCCCCAATGCAACGCTTGTTGGTATTATTAATGCAGATTTAGGTCTATATATACCAGATTTCAGGGCCGGTGAAAAAGTGTTCCAGTTGATTTATCAAGCTTCAGGGCGCGCTGGAAGAAGTAAAAAACAAGGAGAGGTTGTTATCCAGTCTTTTTCGCCTGAGAATCCTGTAATAAAAAGCGCAGGAAGTCTAAATATAATGGAATATTACAAAATAGCTATGTCAGAAAGAAAAGAATTGAATTATCCACCTTTTAGTTGGTTGGCAAAAATAGAAATAATAGGAATAGATAGAGAATCAGTAAGAAATTTAGCAATAAAAATATCTAAAACATTAATAGGGCATTACAAAGGATTAGATGTGTTAGGACCAGCTCCTTGTTATCTTGAAAAACTTAGAAAAAAATTTAGATATCAATTAGTTTGCAAATCAATAAAGACAATAGACCCAAATGGCGTCAGACTTCATCGATTTATCCGTTTAAATTTTACAGATGAACACAAAAAATTTCGTCACGGGACAAATCGAATCAATATTCATTTTGACCCAATAAGTTTAATCTAAAACTATAATTATTTTATGAAAATAAACTTTTTTGTTTTTTTATTATTTTTACTAGGTGTCGCTAATACTCAAATTGGTCCCCCGTCCTTTTATGCATTTACTTCTTCAAGTCATTTGAGTATGGGGGGCGCTGGATTTTTAAACCCCTCACCTATTGCATTAAAAGTTAACCCCTCCAATTATATTCAGGGACGACAATTCGCAACTTCACTTATACGCTACCCCGCAGATATTACAAGTCAAAGTGTAGGATTTAGTTCGTCCTTGGAAGATGGTTTTTATTCTTTATCTATAAAAAGTATATCATATGGTACTTTTAAAGGATATAATGATGAGGCGCAGCTTACGGAACCATATTCTAGTTCTGTTTCAAAATTAACAGGGGTATTCTCAAAAAATATAAAAAACTTTCCTGCTTCTGTTGGTTCCAGCATTAGTTTTTCTTCGACCACTCTCCATTTACATAATTATTATACTATAGAATCTTCAATTGGAGGAAAAATGTACTTTAAAAAGACTGCTAGTGAATTAGGAATCTCTATTCATGGATTAGGTAATGAAATTAGTAGCAATCGATTGATCAAATTTTACCCAGAGACTGTAATAAGTTTTTCTAAAAAATTGACTTACTTACCTGTGAAGGTATTTGGAGATTTTCTTTTATTTAATAGCTATAAAAATAAAGAATTCTTTCTTGG
>CAZEER010000072.1:8670-10861 GCA_964511215.1 uncultured bacterium
GTTTTAATTCATGGATTTATGGGATGGGGCTCAGATGAAATGGGAGACTATCATTATTGGGGTGGGAAAAGTGATTTAAAAGAAGATTTAGAAAATGATGGTTACACTGTTATTGAGCTCTCAGTCGGAGCAGTTTCATCAAATTGGGATAGGGCAATTGAAGCATATTATCAATTAAAAGGTGGGCAGGTTGATTATGGAAAAGGGCACAGTAATAAATATGGACTTGTTCAAAAGCCAAAAGGTAAAAAATATAATGGCATTTATCCACAATGGGATGAATCAAATCCCATTCATATAATAGGGCATAGCATGGGTGGGCAAACAGCACGGATGCTCAATTATTTATTAACACATGAAATATACGAAGATGAAATTAATGGAATTAAAGAGGAGTCATATTTTCTCGGAGGTATACAGACAAATTTAATTAGGAGTATTACATCTATATCTACTCCCCACGATGGCACAACCTTAGCCAATATTACTGTTAAAATTATCCCATTTATTCAATATTTTGTTGGTGTTGCGGGACTTGTTGGTAGTGATTATTTCAATTTTGATTTAGAGCAATGGAACTTCCATCGTTTAAAAGAGGAAACATGGTCTAGTTATATAAAACGAATGAGAAAACATCCAGCTTGGAATAGTAAAAACATGAGCGCATGGGATTTAAGTTTGGATGGAGCCAAAGAATTGAATGATTTTTTGCAAGCATCTCCAGATATATATTATTTTTCTATTGTTACATCAACTACAAAAATAAAAGACCAGTCAAATTTCCACAATCCCTTACCTAAGACTCCACTTTTAACTCGTTCGCGTGCAAAATTAATGGGATCTAGGCCTGGATATTGGAATGATGGTACTCCAACAGATTCAACTTGGTATGAAAATGACGGTGTTGTAAATACAACTTCTATGTATGGGCCAAGTACAGGCTCAAATGGATCAGATCCCATTACTGAATATGATGAAAGTGAATTGCTTATCCCGGGTCAATGGTATTATATAAAAACACCCAATATGGATCATTGGAGTGTGATTGGACATGATTTTAATAGCACCGATAGAATTAGTAGAGGGAAAACCTTGATAATTGATCATGTTTCTAGATTGAATGCGCTCCCATCAAAATAATTTTTTATATTATTATAATTATTTGTAATATACAAATATGCAATTTGGAGAAATTATAGGGCATCTTCTAATTAATTTGCAAAGTATTATTCGAAAGAATATTTCTTTTCAAAGTGCATCATTTCAACAATTACTTGGTTTGTTTGTGTTGGAGTTAGATGGAATGGAAATGACAAATTTTGCCTTAAAACTTGGGGTTGATAATAGTACTGCAACAAGAATGATTATTGGCCTGGAAGAAAAAGGTTGGGTTCAGAGGAGCCAGCATATTAGAGATAGAAGAATAGTCAAAGTATCTCTGACTACTCTTGGGTTAAAAATACAGAAAAAATTGGAAAAACAGTTACAAAAAATTGGCAAAAATATTCAACAAGATATGGACAAAAAAAGTGAGCAAGATATATTGGAATCTATAACATCATTAAATTGGATATTACTAAAAATAAAACTAAATAATATTAAAATTGTATAGTGCAAATTAATAGTATCGTTAGCCCGATCATTCATTGGTTCCATAATAATAAAAGAAATCTACCTTTCAGAGAAACTAAAGATCCCTATAAAATTTGGCTTTCAGAAGTCATGTTACAGCAAACCCAGGTAAAAACCGTTATTCCTTATTATCTTAAATGGATAAAAAAATATCCTGACATTCAATCTGTTGCAAAATCTGATTTAAAGTCTTTATTGAAAATTTGGGAAGGATTAGGATATTATAATCGATGTGTAAATATTTTTTATTCAGCTAAAATTATTGTAAAAAAATATAATGGTGTTTTTCCAAACAATTGGGAAAATCTTAGATCATTGCCAGGTGTTGGCGACTATACATGCGCAGCTGTTCTATCCATAGCTTTTGGCAAGCCTTTTGCTTCACTAGATGCGAATACAAAAAGAGTAATGTCTAGATTATTGAAAATCAAAAATCTGACAAAAATTAATTCTAATAGAATTAAACATATTTTAAACACTTTAATACCATATTCACAACCAGGAGATTTTAATCAAAGTTTGATGGAATTGGGTGCTTTAATATGTACACCAAAAAACC
>CAZEER010000073.1:0-10664 GCA_964511215.1 uncultured bacterium
AATAGTAAACCCAACCTTTATTTCAAAAAATAGAAATTTCTCATTAAAATACCTGATGAGAATGTTAAAACTTGATAGCGGAATGGCTCACTACCTTCCAAAAAGAATAAAAGAAAAGATTGGCGCAATGAGATTAACTGGTCATGTAAACTTTTCTGATCTATAATAATTGTAGCATATACGTAGCAGCAATGCCTATTATTAGGCTGTTTATTAACATAATCAGTCTATCTACTGCCACAAACAAAAAACCCCGCTTATACAGGGTTTTAAGAGAGTAAATCTGTGTGGAGCTGAGCGGGATCGAACCGCTGACCTCTTGAATGCCATTCAAGCGCTCTCCCAACTGAGCTACAGCCCCAATTAGCATATATGTAACATTAGATGCTACAAAAGCAGGGGAATTTATATGGCATCACTATACCAGAACAATGGTATTTGATATATTACTATTTACTTCAACTTGAATAAAAGATTAAAGATATTATTGTTATTAAACTATTATCAAGATTCAATCATCAATTATATAGAAAGTAAAAATACTATAAATCAATTGAACATAATCACGAATGCGGATTTTATTATTATATTACAATTAGTTTGAAAACTAATAAAATCCAGCTACAAAGTAATGCAAAATAACATATTGTAAATGAATAAGCTCTTTTTCTAGTATTATTCGATGTTAATCGAATAATACTATGGAGTATTTTAAAGAATACAAAAACCCATGCAAGAATTACATCTATTGATTGCACTCTATCCAATAGATATAAAATAATGCATAGCAAAAAGAAAAATATTGGCAATTCAAAGAGGTTTTTATAGTGTTCTCTAATTGCAATCGCTGAATCAGGCAAATCTCCTTTGTAAAGTCTAAACCATTCAGATTCAATATTATTATTTTTATGTTCTCTAGAGAATACACGATTATAATGTGCTAACGAAAAAAAGGTTAAAAAAACCAAAGGAAATATCGGATAAATAATTTGAATTTTCTCCATTACTAAATCTACCTATCATCACACAAAAATAACCTGCAAATATCTTTATATTGATATAAAAAAATCTATTCTTTTATAAAGAACTAAAATTAAAACTATGTCAGCAGGTCTTTTTAGTGTAATCTATTTAATATTATCCCATTTTTTTAAATGATCTAACCCATGTTTATCAAAATACAAATTTGAAAAATCGTCAATCAAACTTAGTCCAGTTTTAACATTGTTTATATCCAGATCTTGTTTGCATTTCATTGCAATAACAAGAATGTGGTGTAGGTTTTTTAATTGATCAACATAGTATGTATTTGATTTTTTTATTCTTTGTGCTAAAAAATAATCAGATACAATATCTTGAATATTTGATGCGTGTGCATCTTTTGCATCTATCCACCGATTTATCTGGTTTTGTGAAATTGCGTCTTCCTTTTTTGATAGTTTTGAAATCATATTTATTGCTTTATCTATTGTATTAAAATCTTCTTTAATCATGATTATTCTTAATGCGTCATCGTAAATGCCACATGGTACCTGACAATGAGGAAAAAGATGATTAGCATTGAAAATAATAATTATTAATATGAAATATTTTTTCATTATTTTTCTATCCTTTTTGGAAAATTAAACTTACCCATAATGTTATGAATTCAGATGCCAAATTTTAAAATATATTCTCTCATTAGCAAAAAGTACTATTCACTCTATCCGTCGATTAAAATTATAAATTGCGTAAAACATGGGATTTATAATTATTTTTTTTCTCATGTACTTATATCATTATCATCAATAATAGAAGTATATGTAACATATATCTACTTCATAGATTGAGCAGCACGAATTCCAGACAGATATGCACCATGAATCGTTGCAGGATAATTTTCATGAGTATGCTCTCCAGCAAAAAATATCAAATCATCAATAGGAGCACTAATTTCAAAATATGTTTCGGGTGTATTTCCTACAGCAGTATATGAATAGGCCCCATAAGAGAATTTATCAGATGCCCATTTTGTAAAATATACATCTATTGGATCAGAAATGTATTTCCCATATGAATTTCGTAATACCCTCATAATATCTGAAGTTATAATACTATCAGGTAAGGACTCTTGATTTTGCGCATATTCACCCATCGTAAAACAAAGAAGGATTGGTTTACCAGTGAATGTATAATTCATGCATTCCCAATTTTGTTCATTAACTGGTAAAATCCATATCACATCCTCATCCCAAAAGATTTCTTCAAATAACAACAAATGCTTCTGCAACAAACCCATTCCTAACTGAGATATTGCATTTTGTTTTCTTTCAGGAAGTTTGGGTAAAAACTCAATATCTCCACTTTTTAATACACCAAGTGGAACTGTTACAAGTGCCTTCTTTGAATAAAATTGTTTATTATTTGTATGCACTATAACCTCATCATCTTGATATTCTATTTTTGTAACAATATGATTAAGTCTTATTTCTAATCCATCCTTTAAAACATCGGTGATTTGTTGGAGACCATTCGGTAATACCAATTCTCCATCACCAAAGGATTCACCAATATCAAAATAATCTCGAGATAAATTATCCAAGTCAGTACCATACTCATTGGATATCTCAGAATTTGCAAGGTAGTTTATAATAACTTTTTCATCACTTCTCAAGGACCTTGAAATTTTGAAATCACTTATCGTTTTCGCCAATGATTCATCTTTTCCGTTATACTGTTTAGTAATGATGTAAGACCAAAAGTCTTTAACAAGATTATCATATACATCATTATTGATTTCTTCTCCATTCAAATATGCAACCATTGAGTTTAACGGTGTCTCATAGGTAGTGAAACCATGTTTTTCAGCAAATTGAGTAAGGGGATTGCCGTCAGAACTATGTATCCAATTCGCTCCTTCTTCAATCGTCACTCCATTCCATAAACGAGACCATATCCTTCCTCCAATTCGGTTTCTTGCTTCTAAAACTAAAACATCCTTACCACTATATGCTAAATTATCTGCTGCAGCCAATCCAGATATACCAGCACCAACGATTATAACATCATATATCCTACCATCATTTTGACTTTTAGATAAGCCAACAATAACAATTATAAAAATAAATAATCTTTTGATAATTATATTCATCTAATCATAATCTACCCATTATCCCACAAAAATTACTAACGCATATGGGTTTTATTGGAATCCGAATCCATCCTACATCACTTCCGTTTCACTTACAAATCCGTCCCATTTACGCATATAATTAATGAAATTCTCACTTAAATCTACTTTTTTAAGATAATTAATTGAATATGGAGGTAGTGGCGGATTATATTCTATATTAGAAATCTTTTTAGGCCAATCGGGGTACGCTATTCCAACCCTTGCTACTCCTACAAAATCAGCACCGATCCGTATTAATTTTTGAGCATCATCGCTAGACCAGACACTCCCAGTACTAATAATTGCTGGTAAATTATTATAGCTTTCAATAATTAACTCTGTTAATGTTTTAGGATTTTTCGGATAGCATTGTGAATTCAAAAACACATTCCAACATGAAAGGTGAATAAAATCCACACCCTCATCACTGAGAAGACCTACAAGGTTAATAGAGTCATCCAAGTGAATTCCCATATCCATTATTTCTGGAGAAATACGAACACCTACAAGAAATGAATCAGGTACATTTTTTTTAATAGATTTTATTATCTGGATTAGTAATCGAGATCTACCGATTAAATCACCACCCCATTTATCCGTTCGCGTATTGGTTTTTTTTCCCAAAAATTGAGAAATTAGATATCCGTGTGCACCATGTAGCTCTATCCCATCAAACCCCGATTGAACACAACGAGTGGCTGCAGATGTAAAATTCTCAATTATATTATTTATATCTTTTTCAGAGGCGGGATGTGTAAAACCACTATACGATTCTTTACATTTAATCTTACTTGCAGATATAGGTATCTTTCCAGTCAAAGACTGTGGAGAATGCATTCCACCATGAAATAATTGCGCAATTATTAAACTTTCATAAGAATGCACTGCATCCGTTAATAATTTTAGCTTATCAATGTGAATATCATCAAATACTCCAAGCTCACCCTCCCAGGCCTGACCATTTTTTGAAATATTTGCAGCAGCAGTAGTAATAATACCAAAACCACCTTTTGCACGACGGGTCAACCATTTAATTTCATCATTCGAAAGAATACCATTATCATAACTTTGTTTATTAGTCATTGCCGCTAACACAATACGATTACGTACACTTTTTCCTGTACGTTTAAAAATATATGACCCATTTGGTTTAGATTTATTATTTGATTCCATGTTAAAATCTAACTATACACATAGAATGAAAACCAATGTGGCGAATCATTAGGCCACAAACAGATAAGAATTTTAGAGTAGCATTGTTCCATCTATGAATGATGATCGTAAATTTCCTAATCTGTGACCCACATCACGAGTAAACAGACTCTATAATTCGTTTTATTTAGTGATGCTTGGTCTTGCAGTATAGAAGACTATAGATATGTAGAGAGGGTTTATTAACTTACCTCAGTTGTGTACAACATCAGCCAGCCCTCTCTGCATAATCTATTATACATCAAAATAATCCACCTACAATGGCTAGATGAAAAATAAATATTATTATTAGTTTATGATTATCAAAAACAATCCAATCAAAGCGATCTATTGAAAAACAAATCTAATCATTCTTCTTCATCATAAGACATTTTCACGTAGTTATGGCTATCTCTATCCTTTCTATGTTGATCTGCTTCAAATTTAATTTTACTGGCCATTGCCTCTGCAACATCATCATTTAATTTATTGTTATTTTTACCTTTTGGTTTTAGAAATCTTTTGTAAAACAGGTAAAAAGCCTCACCTAGGATGAAGACACCAAGAAATGTAGGTCTATTGGTATAACCTGCTAAACGGACATATAGCAATGCTAAACCAATTAAGATTAATAAGACTATAATTAGGTAGGGATATTTTTTATCAAATAATTTAAACCAATTAAGCATAATTCACTTTCATAAAAATCTACCCATCAACACACAAATATGAACATTAAAATAAATAAAACCCCATAAAGGTAATGCTAAAATTATTGAAAGAAACTTTTCATTTGTCTTGGGTCTTACATTTTTCACAAATTTCTTTTTTTAAACCATAGGCTGGAAAATCAGAATATTTAGATATTGTATTTGTTTGATAATGGAATTCCCAAACAAACAAACAATTAGGACATTTTTTTAATTTGTTTTGGTTATGTTTTCTTTTATTTAAAGATGATGATTCGGAGGCGGTTGACTTTCTCAATTAATTTAACTTTTCATATTTTTTCATAATTGAATCTACTTATTGTCAGAGAAAAAAACTTACATAATTGAAGTATATTCTAGAATATAAAATTAATTAGAATAATATTTCAGAATTAGCGGATATCTTAATCTATGGAATTTCACTAGTAAGGACAATTAAGTACCCGCTAATTCCAATAGGTTAATTAATACCGAATATCAGTGCTGTGCCAAAAATCAAAAGAATCAGAATCACGATAATAATCAACCCATTTGTACTGGTCTCTTTCATCGTTAACCTCTTATTCTATAGAGATAACTTACAATATTAAGTTAATAGCGACCCAAATTATTATATAAAAGCAGAAAACTCCACAAATGTGGGTTTAAATCATAAATTTATTTCACTAGGTTAATCTTTCTTGTTTTAATAGAACCTGCAAACTTCATTACAATTAAATAAAGCCCTGACGCAACTGAGTTCCCATTCATATCTATACCATTCCAATACAAGGTATGTGTACCTTGCCGTATATGTTTACCTGCTAAGCTAGATATAAACTTTCCTTGAATATCATATATTCCCATATGTACATATCCTGGATTATTGATTGTAAAATTAATTTGAATCGAAGTATTGAATGGATTTGGATATGCTGGATGAAGGGTAAAATTTTCTGGGAATGCATAAGGTTTGTCATGGATACTTACTTCAGATGCATCTTCATCCATAACTATATTAAATGAGCCAACTAATCCATTTTCTATATTTTCCAATGGTATTACTAATCCAGGATGATTCTCTGACCATTCCTCAGTGATATAAGGATCAATTTCGAAATAACATTGAGTAATCAATTCCAAGCCCGAAGGGGTAGTAATTTTATAATGAAAATGTCGTGGCCTTCCAGCATAATAACCAGGCCAAATTGATTCAAATGCATAATGTCCATTTTCATCAGTAAGAATTACACCTCTCAAATTGTATATATCATTGTCTGAGTTACCAGAGTCACATTCTTGAAAAATAGTATAACAACCTTCATTATTTGCATGCCATACGTCAACTAGTGCATTTTCAATAGGAGTCTCACAGTCATTCGCCGTAACTATCCCTGAAATTAAAATCCGTGTCCCCGGTTCATCAGGATTGGCTAAGACTGTTCTAAAAGGATGATTTTCTGACCAATATGGTCCTAAAATATCGGGGTAAGTAGTATCACAATCTCTACCTATTAATATGGAGCCAGGCATAATTCCTGCTCCAATTGCTCCTAGAATTCCAGTTTTAAAAAATGTTCGCCTTTTCATCTAAATGTTAATTATTGTAGCTGTTCATTAAAATTTTTAAAACTATAGTTACCCTTCTTCCACAATATAATAGTATAAAATCTCAAGCAACCACTTAAAATAATGATCACAATAATTAATGGTGAAAGATTATCAATGAAAATGCTAATCTTAAATTGATATAATAAACACAGAGCCATTCCAAGCGCAATTCCAAACATCATTGTTATAAAATGTGAAAGTTGAGTTAATAGTTTTAAAGACATACTTTACCTATAGTTATATTTAATCAGATTTGTATTTCATCAAGTTAAATATGCACTAATCTTTTTTGTAGATCGTGTTACCTACTTGAATTTTACTGTCTGATAAAATAGTTAAAATCTGTGGTGGTGGTATCGTATCATTAGCTTTGTTTGTAGAAATTCTTGTAGTGATTAATAGAATTGTATTATCACTCTCATATTCCCAATTACCCCATCTAGACATTCCTCCAAAATTTATAAAGCTTGCATTAAAGGTGCCATCTGAATTGAATTTAAATGCTGACATTGGATCATCACAGTCTGGATAGCACCAATCAAATTGTATAATTCTTGGAGATATATTATTTGTTTTATCGTTTGAAGATTGACAACTAATTATTGGTAGTACCATAAAAAATAGTAGAATTATACGGTTAATCATTTCAGATTTTTTTTATTATTCAATTGTCATTTTTTGGAATAATTAATCTTTTTATAGACTGGAATTAGCATATTATTTTTTCAATTTTGCAAAAAAGAAAACAAGTGCATATAAGACCGCAATAAGAACCAAAACATAATGTGGTATAACACTCGCAGATTGATTTATATAATTGTCATAAATGATCAATATGATAATTAGTCCACCAAATACTAACCTAAATTTTTCAATATTACTCATTAGATTCTAATAATTTTCAATAATTTACCGGATTCCTAGAACAATTAATATCTTAATAATTTTTAGTTCAGCAATTATCAATTTTTACACAACATTCTATCACTGTCCAATGTGACCTACATCACGAGTGTTATTATAGTTATAAACCGTATTATCTAATGATAAAACATCAAGAGGTTAATAACCATGAGTGAACAACAAGAAGCATTACTTAGACAGCAAACAATTTTAATGATCTCTAGAAATCAAGGTAAAGAATATGCAAATAAAAGGATTATTAAACGTTTTATGAAATGTATTAGAGTGAGTTATGATATGCAATTACAAATCCCAATGGTATAACAATATAAAATTCAAAAAAAATGGATCTATATTTTATAAATCTTTACAACTCTATCCCTTCATTTAGTTGATTTTTAATGATAAAATCAACTCCACAGGCTAGTTTTTTTGCTAATTTAGAATCTGGATGGACAATTCTCCAAAAAGGGGTAATCTTTTGAATACTTTTCCCATCTTGTAGTTCCTCGTATGCCGCTTCAGATATTATTCTCATAGTAATTCCGGTTACAACTGGGCAAGTCATTTCCGCATTATATATTATTGCAAGTTTTTTTCTTATGTCTTTAATGCCTGTAAAGGATCCAATGGGGATATTATTAACAAAATTTTCCATAGTTTTTGGTGCAGGAATAAGCATTTTGGTCCCAGCTGGAATATCGGAAAATTTTTTCGGATTAATTTTCACCTTATTTCCCTTATTAATATTTCTTTTTTCTACCCAAGACTTACTCATTATATAACCTATTCATTAGAAAACTATACCAAATGAATGAACCATTTTTGAAAACGCTAGCTACTCACAAGGTATTTTATTACCATTATCACTCCAACAATTTTCAAGAATAAGGTTTCCATTATCAATAACTCGTTCTTTCATTTTCTGATTATTTGAATACCAAAATCTTTGGGAATATGTCTTGTAATTATCTTTATCCCATACTAATTCTTTTTCTTTTTGACCACTTTTATACCATGATATTTCTTTAATTAGTTTATGTTCATCCCATCTCTCATCTCTCATTTTTTGACCATTTTCATACCAATGAATAGTACTCCCATTTCCAGTTTTTTGGTTTATTTTTTTTTCATATACTTTTACGCCATTTCTTGAGTATAGATTTAAAAAACCATCCTGCTTGAAACCATCTTTCCAGAATTCTTCTTTTAACTTTCTACCATTATTATACCAAGATGCCCAGGCGCCAGTTTTTTGTCCATTTTCTATGTTGCCTAGATATAAAGGGATTAGGTCTAGTCCTTTATATACATGCCCACTGACAATCTCATTATTAGAATCTTGATACCACAAACCATTTACATTAGTAATATCGCTAATATCATATTTTTCCTGTGACCATAGTAAGGTTAATAAAATAACCAATCTTGAAAATTTAATATAGCTAGTATAGCTGCTGTGATTTTGTTGTTTTGGTATTGTAATTATATTGATAATTGTTTAATCAATTCACTAAATACTAATTGGAAAAATCAAGAACCTTGACCGCCCATTTCTCTCCATTTCGTAATGTCATAACCCCTCTCCCAGATCGTTTTCCATCAATCCACTGACCCTCATATACATCACCTGATTTCCATGTAAGAATTCCCTGACCAAATTTTTTGCCATTTTTCCAGCTACCTTTATAAATATCACCATTGGCATAATAATATGTTCCTTCCCCATTGAATTCATCCAGAGCCCATTCTCCTTCATATTTAGAGCCATCATTCCATACCATCGTGCCCTGACCATGCTTTTTACCATCAAGCCATTTACCTTTATAGGTTCCTATTTCTTGCCAAGTATAATGCCCAAACCCATTAATGTTACCGTATCTCCATTTTCCAACAAATTGATCTCCATTCTCAAAGGAAAGTGTAGTATCTATGATTGTACCACCATCCTTTTTTATTGTTGGAATTGCAGGGTTACCATGTATATCTATAATAGGCGTATATGAAAATTTTATTTTCCCTTCGGGGTCTGTGGCTTCTATTAAATGACCTACTGTCCAGATAAAGGCTTCTTTATTTTCAGCTTTTGTTTCTTTACCATAAATAGTAAAAGTGGGATCTTTTATTTTTTCATCTGCTTGAAAACGAATAGTTACTTCATCCCCTACCTTTGCCTTGGAGGGATATCCATTACTTGACTCTATCGTCATTCTTGATATAACTGGCAACGTTTGGTCAATAATAATTTTATTTTCCGTCAGGCCTCCTTCAGTTATATTCCCTGATCTATCTACTAATATGGATCTGATTTCAATAACCTCTTCATCTTTAAATCCTGCGATTGATTCTACGATTATTTCTTTCAAAGAGATGGTTCTGTCCTTGCCAAGATCATCTGAAATAATTTTCTTGGGTGATACAATCATTTCCCAATTATTTGATCCAATTTTTGCCCACACCTGAATCACACCATTAATTAAAGTCGTATCATTCTCATCAATGGGTACATTGACCAATAGTTTATCATTGGTAGAGTTCCAGCTATCAGCAACCACACTCCCACCATCCGATATTACAAGACCAGTAATGAAATCTGAGGGAGGTGTCTTATCAAAAACAACTTTACTATTATCTGTAGTGGACTTCACAATTTCTCCATCGTTACCCGATGAATCTGAAAAACTAATCTCGAATTGAACAATACCATCACTATCAGAATTTTTAAATAAATAATTTGCGTAAAATTGCCTATCAGTAAGATTAAAAGATTCAACTGACTGACCATTAATAGTGACTTCCTTTGTGATAATTCCCTCAGAAGCTGCGGCCGTTATTGTCATTTCGTCACCAATTGATGCGTAACCAGCATCTTCATTATTGGTGGCAACTGTCACATAAATAAGATTTGGGGCTGTTTTATCAAGTAATACATTACTACCATCATTAGTCATTGTCTCCAATACTTTGACATTACTATCACCCGATCTAGGGTATTGATTTTTTGCATTTACTAAGTTACAAAATGGTAACAAGGCGATATTGATATAGATAATGTACTTTCCCACTATAAGTCTAATTTACAAAAGAATTGTTTAATGATGCATCCAATCTGATAATTA
>CAZEER010000074.1:0-10415 GCA_964511215.1 uncultured bacterium
CAATGCTAAATAAGGTAAAGAGCTCTTAAAAGAATGACTGAAAATTAAATTCAAATAAGCGCCAGCAAAAATCAGTAACCCAAAGAATGCAATAAATCCACCTTCTGTTACCCATAATAGGGTCTCATTATGAGGATGGTCAAAATATTCTTTGTCAGCAATACTATCAAATTGGTTATTATTAAAACGTTTAGCATAATATTGTTTAAAAACTTTAGGCCATTTACCATATCCAATTCCAGTAATTGGATTATTCTTCAATATATCAAAAGTTGTGGTATAAACTTGCAAACGATTTTGTATTGATAATATTTGATTATCCAAGTCTCGTATTTGTATGCTATCGGGTTTTTTAGTATTTAAAAAACCACGAGATTTAGTGTTTAGACTCCAAGACCCGATAATAATTCCTAAAAACATTAAAAAAAACCAAAGTTGATGAGATTTATTTTTGAAGTTTATAATCGGGAGCATAAAAATAATTGTAATGATTAAGCCTAAATAGCCAATTTTTGCTTGGACAATAGTAATAATCATTGTCCCTATAAATGGTATAATAAAAAAAAGCAATTTAGTTGGGCTAAAATTTGATTGATTTAAATTTTGTCCAGTTAAAAACAGACTGATTCCAATCCCCGTTACTACAAAGGAAACTAGGACATTTTTTTGTTGAAAAATACCTTGCGGCTGAAAGCTATCGTTAAGAATGAAGTGAGCATTAGGTGCGAATCCATAAAACTGAATTATACCAATTATGGATTGAATCAAAATTGCACCAAGAATAATTTTCAGGATCAGATATTTTTCAATTTTTGTGCATTGGATTTGAAATAAAGCTGCATAAAACCCTAATCCTCCCAAAACAAAAAAAATAGGTGCTGAGGTTTGATATGAAATCTCATTTTTAGTGTATATTAGAGGTGTTGCAAGGCAAATAAAACCGACAAAGTACATCATTTGAGTTTTATTTAATTTAATGAACCCATTTTTTAAAATAGTGAAACACCCGAGCATGATTAGAGTGATAATAAATATCCAGCCAATGACATTAAATGGTAGATATAACCCTCTACCACCCATATTGGGGGCATAATAATTCATTCCAATAAAAAAATATGCAGCTAGTGTATATATAAACAGCTTTTTAATTGTGATAGTTGAAAACTTCATTTTTACTTTAAAATATTCTTATTTGAAAATTTCATTGAATTAATATTTGACGTAGATTATTGTTGTGCCACCCTTACGATTATTTGATTTCTTAATTTAACTAAATAATAAGAGCATTTTTCTACTTTAATTATGAAAATATTACAGACAGTGATTCTTTCCATTGTTATTTCATACGTTAATATTAATGCTCAAGACTATTCATTAGGCTTTGATGGGCAGAATGATTATGTACGTATACCTGACCATGCAGATCTTGATTTCACAGCAAACTACACTCTTGAAGCATGGATCTTTCCAGAATCATTTTCATGGCTTGCAGGAATTATTTCAAAGTATCAAACAAATGCCGCAAATGGCTATCTGCTTAGACTAACAAGTCAAGCTCCTTATACGGGTATAGGTTTTGATGAAGTTGTTACAGCTAATGGGGTCCTCTCTAGCAATCAGTGGTATCATATTGCAGCTGTAAATAATGAAGGTAATCGTAGTCTTTATATTAATGGATTAGAACACACACTTAGTGGAAACCCATTAAATGTAATTGCAAATAACAATGCTATTCGTATTGGTTCCGATTATGGTGGAAGATACTTTGATGGAAGGATTGATGAGGTCCGTATTTGGGGAATTGCCCGAGAAGAAGATGAAATTACTGCAACAATGAATACGGTACTATCAGGGCAAGAAGACGGTCTCGTTGCCTATTATTCATTTAACGAAGGGTTTGGAGACACCCTATTTGATCAGACAGATAATGGGCATAATGGAGTCATTATGGGTGGGCCTTCCTGGTTGGATGGATATAACTTATCTGGGAGTTTGGGCGACATCAATTTTGATGAAGTTTTAAATATTTACGATGCGGTAATGCTTGTCGCAATCATGCTAACTCATGAAGAAGGCACTGCCCTTCAGTTAGAAGCCTGTGATACAAATCAGGATGGTATTATTGATATTGAAGATATTGTATTACTGTTTGAGTGGATATTAGGGATCAATAGTTCCCAACGTAATACACTATCAAAAGGGACATATTATATTCAAGGTAATGAAGTCGCCATTAGGTCTGATGGAGAAATAGCAGGGTTTCAATTATTATTATCAAATCCTTATTCTATTGAAGATATTCAACTACCATCGGGATGGAGTTGGAACCAGTCTGGTAGTAATTGTGTTGCTTTCAGCACAGATGGGTCTTCTCTTCCTAAAGATTTTTCTATTTCTTTAAATGAATCAGTGGCCATTGAAAATATAAAACTTGTAGGTTGGGGTAGGAAAGCCGTTCATGCCAATGAAAATCAATTGCCAGGGTCTTTTCATTTACGAGCTTTTCCAAATCCATTTAACCCTGTTTGTACTATTTCTTTTGAGATACTAACCCCCAATGATATTGAAATAGCATTATACAATATAAATGGTCAGTATCTGCAAACGATTTATGATGGAATAATACATACAGGAGTTCACCAGTTGCATTGGTATCCAGAAGGCCTAGCATCTGGTTTATATTTTTTTTCTATTAAAGATGATACAAAATTTCAATTAACCAAGGTTCTTTATTTAAAGTAGAGTAATGATTAAATATATTCCAGGAATAATTTTTTATTTGAGTACTCTTGTTTTTTGTGATACAACCATTGTCGCTTTTCAGAGTATACACCAATCATTTGGTAGTCTTGGAAATAATCGTACAGTAATAGATACTATTCAATTTCCAGACTCCAATGTAGAATTTTCTGAAATTATTATGAATGTTAGTCTGGAATGTCCTACTGGTGGATGTGATCCATGGGATAGGAAGGCAAAAATAGATGTTATGCATTTAAATCAATGGTTTGAAATTGGTCGTTATGTAACACCCTACGGCGTTGAATGTGGCTGGGATTTTGATGTAACGGATTATAGGTCAATTCTTAGAGGTGAAGTGATTCTTAGATCCTACATAGACACATGGGTTCAGCCAGGCTGGCTTGTTAATATAGAGTTTGATTTTATAACAGGTATACCAGATTATCCTTTTACAACAATTAGAAATGTGTGGAACTATAACTATGTTGTGTATGGTGATACTACGAACCCAGTAAACATCTCTACGGTAATTGAATATATCCCAAGTGATGCAGAAAATGTTTCTTTGAGGATGATTACAACCGGGCATGGACAGGGGAATACTGATAATGCCGCAGAATTTTCTTTGAAATTACACGATATTGTTTTGAATGATGAACTAGCGTATACACATAATTTTTGGAGAAGTGATTGTGAGTATAATGAATGTTCACCTCAGAATGGGACATGGCAATATGACCGTGCAGGATTTTGTCCAGGAGACCGGGTTATACCTCAAGATTTTAACATTATGGATTATGCTTATCCAGGTGAGACAATTAAGCTAGACTATATTCTTGAAGATTATTTCAATTTTTGTTCACCAAATAATCCAGATTGTGTAAATGGCGCTACATGTTCATTATGTGACTATAATAATTCGGGGCACACAGAGCCGTATTACTATATTGGATCACATCTGATTATGCACACGGAAACATATCACACAAATGCTGACGTATTTTTTGAGATTATAGACCAAGATTCAAGTTTAGAGTCTTTAGAAATTTTTCTTGAGAATTATGTCCCTGTATATGGTATTCAATTCAGAATTAATTTAGATAATATCGAGGGAATTGAAATATCTGATGTGAGTTTTGAGACCTGTGTAGGTGGGCGTGCTGAGGAATCAGATTGGATAATTGATGTAAATGATTCGGGGTTAGTAGTTGGCCTAGCTCATGGGATAGGAAATCCAATCCCTGCAGGGGAAGGTTTACTAACTCAGGTTACCTGGAATGGAGAAAATTTTTCGCAATTATCAGGTTTTTTATCCATTACTGATGTAGAAGTGTCGGGGTATTTTGGTACAGAAATGTCCTCTGAAATAGGTTCCCCATTATCTATCGAATCTCAGCTTCAAGTAAATGGCAATACTCATATTCCAGATTCTTATAAGGTTTACCCTGCCTTCCCTAATCCATTTAATCCAGCTACGAAAATTCACTATGATATTTTAAAAGATCAAATAGTTGAAATCACTATCTATGATATGATGGGAAGGGTTGTTAAGAATCTTTTTCAAGGAAGGAAAACCACTGGCTATCATTCCATTACATGGGATTCTAATAATAATCAAGGGAATCCTGTAAGCTCGGGTATCTATTTTTATACAATAGGATCAGATAGATGGAATAAAACTGAAAAAATTATATTTTTAAAATAATATTTTATTTTTCAGGTTGTATAATCCAATCTGCATTATAAAGATCAACAAACGCAGGTGCAATCCTATTAACAGGCGAGTTGTCAGCCAACTGATAAAATATGCCTATCCGCCCTGAATCAGGGCCCCAGTTTCTACCATTATTTTGTGTTTTCCCGGTCCATTTTCCAAGTGCTACTATTTCAAACTGTGTAAATAGTTCTTCATTTTTATTATAGATTGCATTCCCAATAAGGTTAGTACTAATGCTATGATCAAGCTTATGGGTTGGTGTCCAGTCATTCTGCCCTAATAGCCATGGGCCATTGGCGATTGCGTGAGAACTACCTGTGATTTTAAGTTTTACATTTTCATTTTTAATAGTAATTATCTCGACAAATAGACTCGCATCTTTGATTTCTTGGGATGCAAATGGTAGAGTTTGACCACGTACATTATCGACTAAGTGGAATCGAAAGAGACGGTCCTTGATTACCTTTGGGAGTTCATGAGTTTGACCTACTTCTAAATTATTGGGTAGCCATAAGGATAATTCATTTTTGTTAAACCAGACATGATCCATATTCCATCGATCTCCTCTATCAGAAAATTTTGGTGGATCTGAAAGAAGGTCGGCTTTGGCACCTTTTAAAACCAATCCATCTTCGGGGTAACTATCTTCCCATCGATGCTGTGCTTTTGGAGAAAAATCTTTTGGGAGTTTACGATCTGATTCTGGGAGTTCATTCCAATTATCTAAACCTTGTTGGATTGTTTTCAATACTACACTTGGGTCTAATGAATTCACAGAACTCAGAAGGGTTCCTTTAGGACTGCACACATAGATTCCTTGTCGAGTACCACCAGATTTTTTATAGTGACCTTTATTTGCCATTTTTTGGAAAAGAGATGCATCTTCATCATCTACACCTTGGAGCCTCCATACTTCATCGGTTGTGGGAACAAATTGTTTAGATGCTTCAATAATACGAGGGTCTGACCAGACGGACCTCCGGCCCGCAGCACCATTATTTCAGGTACAGCCTAGGGGGTGTCCATTCATTGCCCAGAAAAGTACGGGCTTTTGAAATTTATCGGCATCGACTAGGCCATCATAGAATGTGCTCCTCCAAGGTATTTTTGTCCATGCTAATTCTTCACTAGTTGGTATTATAAAATTTTGCCACATTTCATATGTATTGTCATTAAGTTGAAATTTTTGTTTTTCTATGGTACAACAAGCAATAACTATAGTCATTATAAATAATTTTTTCAATATTCCACTACCTTTTAAAAATCTTCTTTGAATTTATAATAAAATAGAATTATTTCTCTACTTTGGGCAAGGAGTCAAGTTCATTCTTAATAAAACTCACCCAAGCTTGGTACCCATTGTCACTAAGATGAACGCCATCAGTTGTGAAGGATTCATTTAATAATTCTTTTTCGTTTATAAAGGCCGAGTGTAAGTCAATAAAGTTAAATACTTTATTCTTACATTTTTCTTTCAACAAATTATTTATGTTATTTATTTGTAATGGCAGAGGCACAGTGTGTTTTGGAAACCATCCCTGTTTTGTGGTATAGATCTCATCATTAATTGGTAGTATCGTTTGGATGAATATTTTTGTAGATGGTGACTGCTCAACTATTCTTGTTGCTATTTTTAATATGTTATTTGATACATATTCAGGAGTTATATTTTCACGATCTGGTATATCTGCATTAAAAATATCATTAATCCCAATTAATAAAAAAACAGCAATTGGTTTATAATAGATAATTTCATCAAGGCGGTTTAAGACACCCTCAGTAATATCCCCAGATATACCTCTGTTAACAATATTCGCAACACCGAATTTTTTATTCCAATCACCTCCAGCTTCTGTAATGCTATTACCTAAAAATACAATTTTATTAAAACCAATTGGACTGTCTCTAAATTCTTCAATTTTTTTATAGTAGAAGTCAATTTGCCAGTCTTGTTGATATTTTATTGGTGCATTTTTTTGGGGATAGAGTTTTTGCAAATTTTCTTGATTATTTTGAGAATTAGAACATGAACAAACCATGATAATAAAAACAATGGTAAGCAGTATTTTCATTATTATTGCTAGAGATTTATTCTATTTTAGAATGAAAACCTGAACCCTAGGTCAATTGTTTGTCCATAATGTTGCTCCTGACTTTTTGCTCTTTGATCTCGAGGGACCTGATTGTATAAATCTGCAATACTTTTGTTTTCATCAAAATCTATGGGAGGCGGGTCATCAGCACTAAACTCATATTGATTATATCCGCGTAATCTATTTATGTCAACAGCGGGTGTTATATGACTAATTCCCAGAAACTCTCCAAGTATATTATCAAATCCAAGGTTACCAACATTCAGGTAGAGCTCTAATCCTTCTACTGGAAGTTTTTGTTTCATGGATAAATCGAATCTCCTATATGCATCAGTGTCTTCTCTCAGGCCAGGCCAAAAGTTTGTAGTAGTAAACACATTTGATATATAATTCATTGATAGACGCCCAGAGAAACCTTTATAATCATATCCAAGAGAAAGGTTAATAATATCGCTAGGTTGATCAAGTAATCGGTCATAATAGAGACTATCTAAATTTTGAGTAATAACCTGAAAGGAAGGATCAAAAATAACTTTTGTCTCAATGACGGTCCTAGGATATTGCACTTCAGATGTGGTTCTTGTATAGTTGGCATTGAAGACCAATCCTCTCAATAGTGATGGTAGGTACCAGAACCGAGTTTGGTAATCAATCTCATAGCCATCAAGAAGAACATCATAGGGATTGTTACTTTTATAATCATTAATTCTATATTTTTCAGTAAACCCAGGTAATCCATATTCACTGGGGTCTACTATATATCTCTGCCCACTGCTAAATATTAATCCCTTGATTTTTTTTGTAAAATGACTAAAGCTTAAAAGACCAAGATGTCTATTATTTAAGGTGACTACATAGTCTGTATTTTTAGATAGCCCGGGTTCCAGAAAAGGGTTACGATATGTTACTGTTCTTGGAGCACCTTGGATATTATATAGGGGGATTATATCCGAGTAGTTTGGACGAGTCAAAGTATTTGTACTGGCATACCTTAGGATAAGCCAATCGACAGGTTGGTATTTTAAGAAAAGAGCGGGAAGAGAATAAGAATTTGTTCTAACGTGGTTGGAAACAGTATCAGAGCCCATTGAATTATAATGAGGCAGAGTCGTTTGTTGCCCATGGTAGGATGTGTATTTAGTTTTATTTTGTTCAAATCTAATACCAGTAACCAGATTAATAGCGGGGCCAATATTTAGATCAGTCATCACATATTGTGCATTATAATCTTCGGTCCCTGAGTAATCATAAATAAGTGATTCAGTTTTATGAAAATGGTGCATAATGAATTCATGGTAAGGGGCCCATCCCCAATTTCCTTTAAAGAAACTAAATAGTTGATTCATTTTATCAAGGTCAGCAAATGGACCAAGGGAATATTGCCCATTTAAAAAACCATTGTCACTGTATGTTGTATCCATGAAATAATAGTATGGAGCATATATCGGACTATTAGTTGTACAAGGATGCAGCCATTCAAATTCGTGATATGTTGAATCTCTTTTGCCTGTATGTGCAACATAGGTAAATGCTGCATACTCATAGTCTCTATCATGGGTTCGTTGTTTTTTTCTATTTTTAAATCCTATCTTCAGTTTTCCAGATAACTGGCTGCTTATATTAAAATTGTACTCAAGGTTTGCTCCAAACGATCGTTCATTTTCTTCTGTAAGGTACTCATTGTAGTCATATCGATCAAACCAGGTACCGTTGGTATCATTCCTTAAAAAGTTTTGTATATTGTATACACTTTTATTACTAACATCTGCATTATTATCAACAATTACGGGATCGTATATACTATTATCAGTTGTATCTTCCCAAACTACATAAGCACCTGTTGCTCTAAAATTAAATACTTTACTTGTGTCGCCGTTTATGGATTTTGAAAAACTATTGAAAAAATCAACTTTAAGATTAGGAGTAATTTTTTGCTCATATTTCCAAGTCTCTGTAGTAACCTTTATCCTATTTTTCAGCTCACCAGTATTAAACTGTCTTTGTCCATCAGGTGTCTGCAATGGATATGCACTAGAGTAGGTAGTTATGTCTTTATTGATAGAACTGTGTAGTCCGCTGTAGCTTATAGATCCTCCAGGAATTTCATAATCAATAACGTATAAAGAATTATCTCTGTCATTAAGTCTGGCAACATCTGTTAGCGAAAGGTTGGTTAAAGTTAATGGGTTTATTGTGTCCAAGTCAGCTGGCGTGTTGATATAAGCTGCGCTAAGCTGGTGTGAACTTCTATTCCTTTTTTCAAGATCAATCTGGGCTAATATGCCTAATCTATTTTTAAAAAATCGATTACTTAGATCCAATACAAGCTTGTGGTCGTCTTTAGTTTGTTTTAGATCATTACGCATATTTTGAGCAACCATATTTCCATGGATTCCTGGCTTTGCCTTTTTTAATTTGAAATTTACGGTTCCTCCTAAGACATCGGCTTCTTGATCAGGTGTTCCTGCTTTTGTGACCTCGATTCCCTCCAGCATATACTGTGATATCATACTGAGATCTGTACTGCGATCATCTGCATCTGTAGATGTGAGGTTGGTGCCGTTGACAGTCACCTTGTTATATTTTGGAGATAGACCACGAATAACGACCTTGTTTCCTTCGCCACCCTCTCTCCTTATGGATACTCCTGGAACCCGGGCAACAGCTTCTGCAGCATTTGCATCTGGTAGCTCCTGGATTCTATCTGATGAGACAATATTCTTTATTGATTTTGCTTTCAATTGTCTATTGATCGCATCCATTTGACCTTTTGCCTGCGCAGTAACTTCCACTGTTTCCCCTTCAATAGTTGCATAATTCAACTCAAAATCTTGGGTGACTTGTTCATCTGCATCGAGTGTAATTTCAATTTCTTTTGATTCATACCCTATGTAGGATATTTTGATGGTATAAGTATCAGGAGTGATATTCTGAATAGTATATTCCCCTTTTTCATTTGATGCCGTACCCAGGCTGGTCCCAACTATATAAATATTCGCTCCAATCAGAGGGTCTTTTGTTTTGCTGTCAATTATAGAGCCTGTTATACTACCTGCTTGAGAGAAACCCCAGGTGATGAATAAGAAACTAGTAAAGTATTTTTTTATAATTTCAGTTTTCATAATCTAATTGTCGCTCCTTGATGAATATGAATTCCTAAAGCTTTTAATGAATCCTGTTTCATTTCTAATTTGTAAAGGTTATTGCAGTCACTCTGGACCATGAGTCTGGAATTATTGACCTCAAAGCATTTTTTTGTGAGTTCCATATATTCCGTGGCAAATTTTCTAACTAGTTCTTTTGACTTTTTATCGGCTTTTAATTCATTGATACTATTAAACTTTAATCGCAATGCCATTGTTTTATCCATTATTTTTTGAGACCTCTGGTTACAATCACAAGGATCAAACTTTTTATTTTTTAATTTATTTGTAGTTAATTGTTTTTTTACTTTATCAGGGATATTCGTTATTTGAGTATTCTTGGCGTCTTTGTTATTTGAACAACCAGAAAAACTAATAAATGATAAGGTAATCAGCGTAGCTAGTATACTTTTCATGTCAGATTTTAGTGTAATATTAATTCGAATTTAAATTAATTCATCTATGCTATAAATAAAAATAGGGGGCAGTGATATAATCATCTGCCCCCTAAACATAGCGAATAAATTTCCGTTATGATTATTTCATAAGTGCCATCTTTTTCGTGATTGTTTTTTCACCACCAGTTAAGGTATATAGATAAACACCTGTAGCAACTGATTGACCAAGTTCGTCACGTCCATTCCATGTATAACTATGAGTACCTGCTTCAAGGGAAGCATTTTCCAGTACTTTCACTTTTTGCCCAAGCATATTGAAGAT
>CAZEER010000075.1:0-10330 GCA_964511215.1 uncultured bacterium
CACCAGTAGATAGTACAATGTTTGTAAACTTGCAGTCCAATGGTATGACAATTTCAATAGATGGGAATTGGGGAGATGTTACTATTTAATTCTTGGATGGGATGCAACTAATAATTTTGGAGAATCGGTTTCTGAAGAGATGTATATTTATACCATTCAGGCTAGTGAATTCAGGGAGACTAAGAAGACGGTATTGCTGAAGTAGATTTTTCTTTTCTAAAGGATCAAACCTCACATTCGTGGGGTTTTTTGTTTGTGGTAGGATAGGTAGATTTGGTTATGAAAAAATATCTAATTATAATTTATATAAATATTTTTTTCTTATCATGCGACTCAGATTCTAGCGAGTATTATAATTTTATAAATGTTGATCCAAGAATTGTTGGTGTTAATAATGATCATCTAAAATTAATTGATGATCTTATATTAAAAAGTGGGTTGAATAAAGAAGTTGTAGGTACTAATGCTATAATAGTTAAAAATGGAGGAATAGTTTACCACAAGGCATTTGGAATGGCTGATATAGATAATAATATTAAAATGACCAATAGTACGATCGTAGCTATTGCTAGTATGTCTAAGCTTATGACCACAGTAGGCGCATTAATTTTATTTGATAGGGGATTATTTAATATGGATACCCGACTTGATAAAATACTGCCAGAGTTTAAAAATCCTAATGTATTTAAATCATATCATAAAAACACTAAAAAGTTCATAACTAAAAAGGCAAAAACTCCAATTCTGATGAAGCATTTATTTAATCACACTTCAGGAATAGTATATCCAATATTTATCCCTGACTCACTTGGTCGAGATGGATATTTAAATGCTAGTGTTATAGATGCATTTCCAGATACTTTAATTACTCTTGAGGAAAACATCAAACGACTAGCTTCATTGCCACTTATGAACAATCCAGGCGAAAGATGGTGGTACGGAATGAATATGGATGTATTAGGAAGAGTGATAGAAGTTTTAGATGGTAGATCTTTTTCTAGATTTATGGATGAAGAAATATTTACACCTCTAAACTTAAATAATACAGGTTTTGATGTTCCCTCAAACAAGTGGGATAAAGTTGCGAAAATATATCAAAATATTGATGGAGAGATAGTAGAGTTTAGATGTTGTCCGGAATATAATGATGAAGAATTGAAAAAGGTTGGTCGTAAAAAAGAATATGTTAAGAGCTATAAATACGATCCAAATGTAATTGCTATGGGTGGTGCAGATATATACAGTACTGCATATGATTATGCAAAATTTTTACAGATGCTTCTTGAAGGTGGAACTTTAAATGATGTGACAATTCTTGGTAGAAAAACCGTTGAATTAATTAATCGTCCTTTGGAAACCTTATTTATGCCCGAAAATAATGGGATTGCAATGGGGTTAAGCGTGGGTGTCGTCAAAGATGACACTAAAAGTTATGAGCATTATTCATCGGGTAGTTATTGGTGGGGAGGTTATTTTTATACTTCATACTGGGTAGATCCAAAAGAGAAACTCATTGGAGTTATTATGAGTCAAATGAATCCTGCTAAATCTGAACTTAATAACAAATTTTCTCAGCTTGTATATTCATCTTTGAATTAATCTGGCATTTATCCAATAGTAAAAATAATTGAGAAATATTCTCACATTCGTTGTGTTTTTTGTTTAGGGTTTGATGGGTAGATTTTGGTCATGAGAAATAACTATCAAATAATATTTCTAATTAAATAAATTGTATTTCTTTTATGCCTAAAATTATTATTTCAATTTTATTCTTTGGCATTCTTTATTCTTCAGATTATTATGTAGCAACATTTGGATCTGACTCTCATCCTGGAACATTTGAACAACCGTTTCGGACGATTCAACAAGCAGCAAGTAATATGTCCTCTGGAGATATCTGCTATATAAGAGAGGGTACATATCATGAGTCTGTGAATATTGAAAATCAGGATGGAAGTGATGGAGCTCCAATTATTTTCACAAATTATAATAATGAACGCGTAGCATTGGATGGAACCGTAGCAATTGATTCGGTTTGGCAACTACACTCTGGTAATATTTGGAAAACAACACTGGATTTTGATATATGGCAGTTGTTTGTTAATAGGAGTGAAATGGTTATGGCAAGATGGCCAAATGCAAATTTTAATGATCAATCTATATGGGATAAAGAAAATAATTGGGGACATGGTACAATTGATGAGGATCAAGAGGCTTATGAAAATGGGACTCTAATTGATGAGCCTCATGGAAACATTAATCTTGCAGAGAGTGGCCTCGATATTACGAATGCGATTGCTATTTTAAATGTGGGGTCTTTCAAAACCTGGACACGTAGAGTTACCACTCACACTGGAAATACTTTTACCTATGATCCTGTCCCGGAATGGAAAACAAAACACCATGACTATTATATTGAAGGAAAACTCGAATTATTAGATAATGAAAATGAATGGTTTTTCGAAGAAGAAACAAAAGAATTATATTTTTATCCTCCTAATGGAAATAATCCCAATAACTTAGAGATTAGAGGGAAAGTTCAATCTTATGCATTTGAAATTGAAAATTCAGATTATGTACAGATCCAAAATCTAGAATTCTTTGGGACTACATTCAAATTTGTAAATAGTGATTACGCTATTGTTCAGGAGTGCAATTTTTTCTATCCAAGTTGTTATAAAAGAATGCTTGGTATTGTGGACACAATTCCAGATATAAGTATTTTTACATCAAGCAGTTATTGCACAGTGTCTCGATCTGCTTTTCGGTATACAGATGGTTCAGCATTAGAAATGTATTCTGGAAACAATACGATAGAAGATTGCTATTTTTATCACATTGATTACACTGCTACAGATTTAAATGGATTAATGACTACAATACAAATGGGTGGATCCGGAAACATCTTCCGCCAAAATACTTTACATCGCCTAGGTGCTTCTGCAACATTAAATCCAGGAAACGAATCATTAATCGAATTAAATGATATGTCAGATAGTGGATACATGCAAAGTGATGGAGCTCTAGTACAATGCATGGTCGGGCAACAGCCGGGAGTTGAAATCAGATATAACTGGCTTCATGATACAATTAAATATGGTGCAAGATTTGATGGTAATGGAAATGGAAATAATGGTCTTATGCATCACAATGTAATTTGGAATGTCCAGGGTGGCATAATGATTAAAGGTTATGAGCACAGGCTATATAATAATACAGCTTTTGACAATGGAGATAAGAATGATATCATTGTTATGATTGAGCAAGGAGGAAATGAAGGAACTATCACACGGAATAATGCTGCAAATAAAATTGCAGGTCACAGAAGTGGTACATACCAGGATTATCCTGTCCCTGGTATATATGATCATAATTGGAATGGTTATGAACTTGGAGGAGATATTAAAGATCATCTAATAGATCCAGAAAATCTTGATTTTAGACCACATCCTGATTCGGCATTAATTGATGCCGGGATTTTTGTTGATGGAATTACCGATGCTTTTAATGGGGATGCACCTGATCAGGGTGCTTATGAACATGGAAGTGAAATGTGGGTTCCAGGTATCACATGGGATGTAACTGAAACTTTTGGTGATAATTTTAATCCACCTGACACCATGAATTCGGGTCCAATTTGGCACGTCTCCAATACCGGATCTAACAATAATGATGGTAGTCTAGAAAGTCCATTGTCAACTATTCAATTTGCATATGATCGAGCAGATACCAATGATACTATTTTAGTCCATCCAGGTTCCTATTATGGTCCAAATTGGTTTTATGGTAAAAACATTGTTTTGGGATCTCTTTATCTTACAACAGGTGATACTAATTATATACATAGTACAATAATTGATGGTGATAGTTTACATTGTAATATAGCTATTGTTGGTAATATTGACTCCACAACAAGAATTACAGGATTCACAATACAAAATGGGATAGGATGTGTATATGGTCAAGGAGGAGGAATTTATATTGAAACATCAAATCCAAGATTAGATCATCTAATAATAAAAGACAATCATGGTAATACTAATGGCGGAGGTATTTGCATTAATGGAGAAGCATTCCCAAGTTTAGATTATATTACAATTGAAAATAATTCATCCGGACATGGTGGAGGTATCTATTCTTCATTTTCTACACCAATCTTAACTAATTGTACAATTAAAAATAATCATGCTCTTATTGGTGCAGGTTGTTTTTTTGATATGTCTAACCCTATCCTAGATTATGTTAGCATAACAGATAATAGCGCCGAAGATCAAGGTGGAGGTATTTATTGTACAACCTCATCTTTTCCTCAATTTAATTATATTACTATAACAAATAATTCCGCTAGTAGTGGGGGTGGTATTTTTTCCACAGGAAGTTCTCAGCCTATATTTTTAAATTCTATTTTATGGGATAACCATCCACAAGAAATTATCTCCCACAGCGATTCTTTATATGCAACATACTCCAACATACAAGGTGGTTGGGCAGGGCATCAAAATATCAATCAAGACCCCCTTTTTTGTGATTCTGTAAATGAAAATTATACCCTTGCAGAAAATTCTCCATGCATTGGGACTGGAGAGAATGGTGGGAATATGGGATCATTTAGTATAGGTTGCGAGATGATACAATTCCCTCCCTCTGATTTTGAAATACTATCACCAGAAAATAATTTAGAACTAATTATAAATAATGAAAATATAAATGGGACACTTGATATTTTATGGGAACGATCAATCGATGATAATGATGATAGTTTAGTATATACAGTATCATTTTATAGTGAAAATATTGAGATAGATACAATAGAAACCATAGATACCACATTACAATTCCCTTATATACACCTTATTAATGCTTTCATTTTAAACGATTCTCATGAGATCACTGTACTTTGGGATATAACAGTTACTGATCAATTTGATACTCTGTCATCTTCAAATGGACCATTTACACTTTTTATTAATGCAATTGAAGTACTAAAAACATACAAGAACTCTATCCCAGAAGATTTTCAACTTTATCAAAATTATCCTAATCCATTTAATCCTGTCACAACTTTTCGCTATGATTTACCTGAAGAAGCTTTTGTAACGATTAGAATATATGATATCAATGGACGTATAGTAAAAAACCTGGTTAATGATAATATAAAACCTGGATATCATTATCCTCAATGGAATGGAAATAATAATCTAGGTGAAGCTGTATCTGCTGGAATGTATATCTACACAATTCAAGCTGAAAAGTTCAGGTCTACTAAGAAGATGTTATTACTAAAATAAAAATATATTTAAGTATCAAGACACATATTAGTTGGTGTTTTTTTTTGTAGTATTCTTTTTTTTACTAGGCATAATTGAATGACCCTTAGGTTAAATATGAAAATTCTGATATGTTTAATTATTTTATAAATAGGTAATTTGTTTAATGTTTAATTATGTCGCGATAATTCTCTATTCCGGAATATTGTACGGATCAAATAATATCTCAGAATATGAAAGAAACACTGAAGATTTTTCAATCACATGTGATTTTTGTACAAAAAAAATTATGGGTAAATATATTATTATAGAAAATAATAATTATCATGACAGATGCTATAAAGAACATATCCAATTACACTGTGATCAATGTAATAAAAGGATCAATGGTAGTTACAATATAAAAAATAATAATAATTACCATCCTAGATGCTTTAAATACTTTGTGTTAGATAGGTGCGATATTTGTGATGTCCCTATAGAAAATGAGTACATTAAAGACATGTGGGGCAATATCTACCACGGCTACCATGAAAATGAATTACCTAAATGTGAATCATGTAGTAGAATCGTATGCAATCGCATGACAGGTGGTGGATTTATCATCAATGAAACAAGAAATATATGTAATCTTTGTTGGGACAATGTAATTAGTAATAAATCAAATATTAAAAATATTACTAAAAAGGTTATTTCAATATTGAACAAGGTTGGCATTAATAATCTTCCTGATAAAATTCCTATTGTTTTAGTGGATTCGAGGGAGGATTTGAATAGAATATCTAATATTAGACTTGGTAAAATACAAGGATATACAAAATACGAATATGAGACCTTAGGGGGCGTTAAAGTATCTGAAAAATATAAGATTTATATTTTAAATTATTTGCATGAAATCAATTTTCATGCTGTGTTGGCCCATGAGCTACTCCATGTTTATTTATTTCAAAATAACTTAAATATAAGCGAATCAAATAGAGAAGGGTTTTGTAACTTGGGTTCGCAATTAGTTTATGAGACATACGATAATCAATTATCAAATATTAAATTAAAAGGAATGTACCAAGATACAGATCCAGATTACGGTAAAGGATTCATAAGAATGAATAGTAACTTAGAAAAATATGGATGGAAAAAATTATTGAAAATATTAGCTCAATTATAATAGTATTTATAGTTGATGGTCTAAAATTGGTAAAAATAATAAAACTGTATAAATTCTAGTCGGAAAAATTGGAGAGTTTCCCTTGGTCAATAAATTAACTCTGTTAATAAGGATAGATATATGAAAACCACACCTCAGTATTTAATTGAAAATGTTGAAAAATATTCAGATGAACCTGCTATATCCATAAAAAATTCATTAGGAAAATGGCAAACTAGTTCATGGAATGATTTTTATAGTCTTGTAATGAAAATTGCCAAATCTTTGGATAAATGTGGAATAAAGAAGAATAATAAAGTAAGTATCTATAGCTATAACAGAAAGGAATGGAATGCATGTTACCTTGCAGCACAATGTATTAATGGTGTTGCAGTTGGTGTATATCATACTTGTTCATCCAGTGAAGTAGAATGGATAGTTGGAAACTCAGATTCTAAAATAGTATTTGTAGGAAATAATCCTAATGATAATAATGAAATGGAGAAAATGCCAAACCACAGGTTATTTGCCATTCTAGATAATCTTGAAAAGGTAGATCTTGTTGTTACTATGGAGGGAGTAGAAAAATTGGATCATCCAAAAATTATTTCTTGGGATGAATTTATTGAAAAGGGGGAAAGCGTAAATGAAGAAGATATAATTAATAAATGTGAAGCTATAGACCTTGATGACACATCCTCTTTGATTTATACCTCCGGTACAACCGGAAACCCGAAAGGAGTAGAATTGACCTATAGGAATTGGTCTTTTTCAATTACTTCAGCTCTCAATGTGATGAAGTTCAATCAAGGAGATCTCTATGTATCCTGGCTCCCTGGTGCACATGTCTTTGGACAGTTAGTCGACAACCACTATTGGGTGAGGAGGGCAATGCATATGCATATTGTTGATAGCCCATTAAATACAGTTGACTATGCTAAAGAAATTCAACCTCATTTATTTATTTCTGTTCCAAGGATTTATGAAAAAATATATTCAAATATTAAGGCAGCAATAGAATCTAAACTAATTTTAAAAATAGGTTTAAAAATTCCAGGACTTTCAAATGTATTGAAAGAAAAACTTAAGACTGCCGCTGGGTTTGCTAATTTAAATTTTGCAATATCTGGTGCTGCTCCGATTAATCCTGATATATTATCACTATTTCAAACTTTGGGAATTCCTTTATTTGAAGGATATGGTATGACTGAGAATACTGCAGGAGCAACCTTAAATTATGTTGGAAATAATAAGATAGGATCTGTTGGGAAGCCTCTAGTAGATACTGAAATTAAAATCGCAAATGATGGAGAGGTCTTAATCAAAGGAATCCATGTAATGAAAGGTTATTATAATAATGAGGATGCAACCAAAGAAACCGTTAAAAATGGATGGTTATATACCGGCGATGTTGGGAAATTGGATGCAGATGGTTATTTGTATATTACCGGAAGAAAAAAAGAGATATATGTTAGCTCAGCAGGGAAAAATATCGCTCCGCTAATTATTGAAGAAACAATGAAATCTATCCCAATAGTATCTCAATGTTTTCTTGTAGGAGATAATCGAAATTACTGTTCAGCGCTATTCACATTAGATGTTGGTGTTATTCTACGAGATAAAATTGGAGTAGACACCAATTCTATTCCAAAGGATCCTAGTTTGCAATTGAAAATGCTGAAAGAAAATGGGAAAAATTTATCCGACTATACAGATAGCAATGAGATTAGATTAGAGATAGAGTCAGAGGTTAATAAACTAAATAATCAATTTTCTAATCCAGAACAGCTAAAGAAGTTTTCAATACTTCCTAGGGATTTTACTATAGATGATGGTGAACTAACGCCTACATTAAAAATCCGTAGAAAACAGATTAATGATAATTGGTCGAAAGTAATTGAAACAATGTATAGCGAATAACACTTGGAACAAGTTGGGTTTATAGGCTGTGGGTCATGGGGTGGCGCTCTAGGAAAAATACTATCTGAAAAAGATATCCCCGTAATAATGTGGCATCGCAATCCACAAATTGTAAAAAAATTAGATGAAAGTCGTATTCATTACCTTATACCAGAATTAGTTTTTAATAAGAAAGTAAAATTCACTAATGATTTTGCATTAACTATTCAATCTTCATCTGTTATTGTTATTGCTTTGCCATCACAAACAATTCGATCAATAATTGAAGAAAATATTTCAACATTTAATAAAAATAAAATTATTGTAAATGTCTCAAAGGGAATAGAAATAGATACTCTAATGACTGTAAGTGATTTATTGAATAATATATTAGGTATAGACTACGATAATATTGTTGCTCTTTCTGGTCCTAGCCATGCTGAAGAAGTAATCCGGAAACATCCTACTACTTTGGTGGCAGCATCAAAAAATGTTAATACTGGTATTAAAATACAAAACTTATTTGCGACAGATTATCTGAGAACTTATTTAAGTGATGATGTGAAAGGTGTCGAAATTGGTGGAGCATTGAAAAATGTCATAGCCATTGCAGCAGGAATCTGTGATGGCATAGGATATGGAGATAATTCAAAAGCAGCTCTAATGACAAGAGGTATGGCAGAAATAACAAACCTTGGAAATGCAATGGGAGGTAAAGAAGAAACCTTCAGGGGTCTAAGCGGTTTTGGAGATTTAATTGTTACTTGCTTGAGCAAGCATAGTAGGAATAGGAATCTTGGAGAAGCTATTGGTGAAGGAAAATTATTAAATCAAATTCTTAATGAAATGGATATGATAGCTGAGGGTGTTAACACTGCAAAATCTGTTCACCAATTGAGTGAAAAATATAATATCGAGATGCCAATTCATGATGCCATATACAATGTTTTATTCTCAGGAAAGAATCCAGGAAATTCTGTAAAAGAACTAATGAATAGAAAATTGAGCCTCGAAAATAAATAAAAAACCAATTATATTATCAAAATTTTAAATAGTTATTTTTTATATAAAGAAAACAAATTCTTTGGTATTGTAATTATCTATATAATTTAATAATAGATTTAGGGGTTGTATTTCAGACATGAGTTCAATTAGTTTTCGGTTTAGAATGATAAAATTTAAAAGATTTGCAATATTTTCATTAATCATTAGGTCAGTAATTTTAATTGTAAATTTGTCATATTTATTATCACAAAGTATAGTTACTGATATATTAAGAGATGAGAGTGATAATATTGTTTCTATTGAATATTTTAATACCTCATTTAATAATATTCAATTAATTAAAATTGAATATTATTATACAAATGGGCAATTAGATAAAATTGAAAACTATAATAATGGTTTACTAGATGGACCTTGTTTAGAATATTTTAATAATGGAAAAATTAAGAGAGAGGGGCAATACAAAAATGGAGAACAATATGGCGTCTGGTTCACTTATTTTGATAATGGAAATAAAGAAAGTATTTATCACGCAAATCATTTAGGAAAATTAAATGGAAGTATAACCCAATGGTTTGAAAATGGTGAAATGAAAACTAAGGGAAACTATCTGAATGATGAAAAACATGGCATCTGGACTTATTGGTTTATTAATGGAAGAAAAAAAAGAATGGTAACATATAATTCTGGAAACCAAGAAGGAATATATATTGATTATTATCCAAATGGAAAAACAATGAAAGAAGGGGTGATTGATTATAAGGGCATTAAAGAAGAAAGATGCTTTGATGAGAATTCATTAAGTATAAAATGCGATGAACTTATCTCTAATGACAAGATAAAAAACCCATCTAAGCAAAGAGAAAATAATTAGTCAGATTGTTTATGTCATATACAGAATTTATAGTTATTTCTATTACTCTTATAATTTTAGTTGTAATTACTTTTAAAATGAAAGCACCTATGGCTTCATTGCCATTGGGCTTTATTTATTTAATCTTTATTTTAATTCAAT
>CAZEER010000076.1:0-10102 GCA_964511215.1 uncultured bacterium
CCACAGGATATTCTTCAGGCTATGAAAGATCAATCAGCAAATCGAATGCTAGCTGTTCCAGTATTCTTTCAGATGGTAAAAAAACAAGTTGAGCGAGAAGTAAAAAAAGGTCCAAAAGCTAATCAAATGATTTTCAGGTTCCTGTTTAATGTTTTATCGCCTATTTCTCCATTGTTTCTCCGCCGACTATTTTTTAAAAAAATCCACAAAGAATTTGGAGGCCATTTACAATACTTTATGTCCGGGGCAGCACCCTTAGATCTTGAAACAGAAATATTTTTTGATCGTATTGGACTACCAATTTATCAAGGCTATGGGCTTACAGAAACAAGCCCAGTTGTATCAGTCAATACTAAAGAACATCATCGACAAGGAACCGTTGGTCGACCTTTACCAAATACTCAAATTCGCATTGCAGATGATGGAGAAATTCTAGTAAAAGGACCTCACGTTACAGATGGTTACTATAAGAGAGATGACCTAACCGCTGAAGTTATAGATGATGAAAAATGGTTTCACACAGGAGATCTAGGAATTATTGATACACATGGATATTTAACCATTAATGGTAGAAAGAAAAATTTGATTGTTCTAGGTAGTGGGAAAAAAGTCCAGCCTGAAGAAGTCGAACAATGTCTTGCACCTTCGCCATTCTTTAAAGATATTTGTGTACTTGGTCTGCCAATTTTAGATTCTTTGAGACAGGGACAAGAGGAGGTCGGATGTGTTGTTATTCCCACTGATGATCACCTAGAATTATTTTCAGATGAAAAGACTATGAAACTTGCTTTAGAAAATGAAGTACATATAAGATGCAAACTGGTTGCCAATTATAAGCGACCAACTTCTATTATAGTCTATATTGGTGAAATGCCGATGACCACAACTAAAAAGATTAAACGTAACGATGTTCGTTTATTAGCAGAAAAATTAAGGAGAGAAAGTGATGCTTAGCATGGCAACTGCAATTATAGCTATTTTAAATATTTTTTTTGTTGGGCTGTTACCCCGTATTTTCTTTAGACAAGATGGAAATTTCAATCTGAAATGGATTCTTACAGCGGCTCCTTATGGACTTAGTCCGCTATTTCTTTTATTTAACACAAAAGAAATTTCTATTTGGGAGCCATTCATATTTGGTCTTAATTCTGAACGAATAATTCTTGAATCTTTAGCAATGCCATTTTTTGCATTATCAATTGCATTAATAGCTTTCACCATAGGTATTCATCGAATACCGCTTGCTCTATGGCATCAAGATAATGATGCTCCTAAGAACATAGTTACCCATGGATCGTACGCATGGGTTCGCCATCCATTTTATACTTCTTTCTTAATGTGTCTTACTGGATGTGTTATAATTTGTCCCCATATTTCAACAATAGGAACCTTAGTTTATGCTACTATCGCTTTAATGATAACTGCACGCCGGGAAGAATCCAGATTAAGTTCTTCTGAATTTGGAAAAGAGTATAAAGAATATATGGGAAGAGTAGGGCGCTTTGTCCCTGGTATTGGCAAAGTTTCATGAGTAATTATTATATGCATGATCTTTCGTATGCCATGGGATCTATAAAGCGATCAGTAGATGAATCAGCAAAGAAAAACACTTTTTCGTCAATAAAGCTCTTGCGCGGTTCTGGGTTTGAGAATCATTATATTGCTGATGAGAATGAAACTGTTTTAGATCTAGCGATTAAGGCCGTCGATCCAATCCGTGATAGACTTAATAATCTTGATTCAATCATATGGGCTTCCTGCATACCAGAGAATGCAACAGTCGGGAACCGGGAATATTTCGAACAATCTAAGGATGTAAAGCCTCTAATGGATTATCCAGCCAGTCGACTTCAATCTTATTTAGGTATTCCTCAGGCTATAGTTCTTGGATTAGTACAACAAGCGTGTACATCTATGTTGGGGTCGATACGTGTAGCTTGCGGGTTATTAGCAACAGAAATTGATTTTAATAATATTCTATGTATTACGTCTGACCGTTTTCCTCTAGGTGCAAAATACGAACAGGCCTATAATTTAATTTCAGATGGTGCCGCCTGCTGCATTGTTTCTAGAGAACAAAAAGGGTTTCGTATACTCGGATCTCATCATATTACTAATGGCTCTGCAGTACAGGCAAATGATGAAGAAACTGCAGCAGTTTATTTTACTTATATGAATCGTATAGTAAACGAAATATTAGGAAAATTCAAAATTTCTATTGATGAACTTGATTGGATAATACCTCAAAACATTAACCAAAACGCTTGGAAAATCTTATCGCGCATACTTAGGATTGATCTTGATCAAGTTTTTTCCGAACCGATGAAGGAAGTTGCTCATTGTATATCAGGTGATAATATTATCAATTTGAAGCATTTGAATGACAGCAAAAGGATAAAGACTGGACAAAAACTATTATGTTTAATGGCAGGCTATGGACTGAATTGGCAAGGCTTACTATTAGAGAAGGTGAATTAATATGAAAGCAAATATCAATACTGATAAATTAGACCAAGTGGTAAAAAGATTATGTCGGGTATCGGAAGATAATTACATCAACCCTTTTTCTCATTTAGAGTGGCCAGAAGAATTAGATAAAGATAATTGGTTTACTAGCCCGGAACTGATATCAATTGAAGGCACTCCTTTATGGGATACCTTAGATGAGACACAGCGCAAATGTTTAAGTTTTTTTGAGGCAGTTGGTTTTTATAGTATAAATATACATGGTGAGCGTATGTTAATTGAGGGTTTAGCAAGCCGCTTATACCGCAAAGATAAATATGGCATAACGCCATACCTTCATCATTTCCTGGATGAAGAAAATAAGCATATGATTTATTTTGGTCGATTTTGTAGTCTATATGCAAACGGGCCATATCCAGAAAAAAAAATGAAATTTGATCAGGAATATGAAGATGGTGAAGAAGATTTTTTATTTTTTTCAAAAATAATGGTTTTCGAAGAGATCGTCGATCTTTTTAACCGTAAACAGGGAAAAGATGATCGTCTGCACCCTTTGGCTAAAGAAATAAATTGGTTGCATCATTTTGAAGAATCCAGACACTTAGGATTTGGGCGTGAGTTTGTTAAAGTTTTATGGCAATCCTATAGTGCTAAATGGACATCTGAAAGTTTAAAGCGTATCAGGGATACTATAAGTAGTTATATTGAAGCGACCTGGAAAGAATATTATAATCCATCAGTTTATAGGGATGCAGGATTACCAGACCCTTTTTCTATTAGGAAAATGGCTCTAAAACATCCCAAATGCATCAAAAGACGCACTGAAATATCAGCTCCACTTATTCAATTTTTATCAGAAACAGGAATCCTACCAAATACTGAGGAGTTATCAATATGAGTAATATAATCAGAAAGAAACTACATGTATTTATTCTTGAAAATTGTGAAAGCGAAATTTCGAGTATCTCTGATAATACACCTATTTTTGAAAGTGGATTATTGAAGAGCATTCAGATTATGGATCTTATATTATTTGTAGAAGAGATCAGTGGGAAAGAGGTAGATGTTGAAGGTCTTAAGCCCGGTTCTTTTAAAGATATTGATACAATTATAAAAAACTTTGTTGAAACCAAGAATTAAAATTGAAAATTGGATTAAGTAAACATGCACAGGGGCTTTGCGCTATATATGGCCCTCTTTTAGAACTTGATAAGTCTCTAGATGCAATCTTTCTATCTTGGGCTTCTCAATTTAAAGCTATAGAATATAAATTTCCTCAGTTACTTGCTGTAAAACACTTGGACCGATTACAATATTTTACATCTTTCCCTCATCTCGCAACTTTTGCTGTCACCTTAGATCGTGATGAAGATGAACTAAAGCACTTCAGCAGTAAACATAACGTCTTAGAAAATGGTAGCTTAGAGTTACCCAAAATTCAACCAAGCACTCATGTTATAACCCCAGCTGCTTGCTATCATGCATATGTAGAGTTCGAGGGACAACAATTCGACCAACAAAAAATTATTACAACCCGGGGAATCTGTTGCCGATGCGAAGATCAGTATGTAAGCTTAGAAAGGCAATGGACATTTTCTATGCGAGAGATTATATGTATAGGTACTCCAAAAGAGGTCCATGGTTTCCTAAATAATGCAAAAGAAAAAGTAGACGGTTTTATAAATAAACTGGGGCTAAATGCAAAATGGGAGGGAGCTACTGATCCATTCTTTAATCCTAAAAATAACCCCAAATATATCTTCCAAAAATTAGAGCCAGTCAAAAAAGAATTAGTTTTTGATAATCGCTTAGCTATAGCATCAACCAATGACCATATCAATTATTTTGGAGAGGCCTTTAACTTAACACGCGATGGTGAAACTTTGTCATCAGGGTGTATTGCATTTGGTATGGAGCGTTGGCTATCTGCAATAGTAAATACATATGGTGAAGATCCAAACTCTTGGCCATCATTTAATATTTCTAATGCATAAGCGAGTACTAATTACTGGAATCACCGGTTATGTAGGTCTCGGTGTAGCAAAACGACTTATTAATGAAGGATTTGAGGTTATTGGATTAGTTCGGAAGCATCACAAGGGTTTTAGTGAGCGAATAGAAAAACTACGTAAAGATATTGGTGAAACAGAGAAGTTGGAATTTATTTGTTGCGATTTAGAAAAAGATGAATCCTTAGGTAAGGTAAATCTTAGCGGAATAACACATATCGTTCACTCAGCAGCTGTCACCCGATTCAATGTAGAAAAAGAATTAGCAGATACTCTGAATGTTGAAGGATCTCGCAAAATTTTTGATTTAGCTAGGTCTTGTCCGGATCTTGAATGTCTAAATTATATTAGTACTATATATTCCTGCGGATTAGCTGAGGGCGAAATTTTAGAGGCACATCATCAACCACAAGGTTTTGCTAATTATTATGAGAAAAGCAAATTTGATGCAGAGACCTTATTAAAAGAAGAATATGGAGATTTACCTTGGCAGATCATGCGTGTAGCAACTATTATTGCTGATAATGAACAAGGGTTAGTCACTCAACAGAATGCATTTCATAACACATTAAAATTATTTTTTTATGGATTATTATCACTCACGCCTGGGTATAAGAATACCCCACTTTATTTTGTTACGGGTGAGTTTGTTATAGATGCGATCACTGATCTATCTCAGCAATACAATTCCCAGTCTATTTATCATATAAGCCATAGACAAGATGAAAGCTCTACATTGGGTGAGCTATTAGATCTAGCATATATCCGTTTTAATCAAGAAGAAGATTTTCGTGCGAGGAATATCCTTAAACCTATATTATGTGATTTAGAGTCATTTAGTCTATTGGCAGGCGAGACTGAGAAGATGGGTGCTACGGTAATGGGTCAAGGATTGGGGAGTATCTCACCTTTTTCCAAACAATTATTTTCCAAAAAAGATATAAAAAATAATAAGCTTCGAAATATTTTAAAAAATTATTCTGCTCCGAACCCTAAACAACTTCTTAATGCAGTCTGTGGTTACTTGGTGGAGACTCGATGGGGTAAGCGTGCTCATAAGTAAACAGTTACAGTCTATCGAGATTATTCTCTCATTTAGTTCACAATCTCCATCCTATTTGTCATCAGAAGAACAAAAAAAAAGAGATCAGCTTTCTGGTTTTCCTCGTTACAATAGTTGGTTATACGGTAGATCCGCACTGAAAAATTTATTATCCAATTTGAATTTAAATATAGACACAAGCAGACTAACTTTTCCAAACTCAAGATTTAGTTTAAGCCATTGTGCAAACTTAGCTGTTGCTGCTGGATTATTAACAAAACAGAAATCGATTGATGGCGTAGGAGTAGATATGGAACTAAACCGTTCTGTTACAGACATGCACACTAAATTTTATCTATCTCAAAAAGAACGTCAATCAGCACTAGATAATGATGATAGAGTTAAATTATGGACTATAAAAGAAGCTCTTTTCAAAGCTGACCCTGACAATCGCTATACAGTACTAGGAGACTATGAGATTGAAGACCCTTCATTATTTCAAGGAAAAGCTAAAAATAATAGAGGACGATCATTTTATTATTCATGTGAAAAGCTTCCTATGTACAAAATATTAAAAATGAAATCAGGTGGGTGGATAAGTCAAGCAGTTTCATTATCATCATCTGCGTGATATATAAATTTTGGAGACTCAATGCCTTTAAATGATAATCACCATTATATTTTAAGCTATTATCGGACTAGTGAAATCTCAGGAGCTCTTTTCTTTGGGCGTCTTGCGAAAATTATTCCACCAGGGCCAATTCAAGTAGACATGACTAAACACTTTGCGGATGAGGCTGCACATGCTTATTACTGGACCGAAGCAATCCAACGCTTAGGTCGTGACCCGTTAAAGCTAAGAGATAGTTACCAAGATCAATATAATGATGTAATTGGTATACCTACAAATGTGATGGAAGTTCTAGCTATTACTCAGGTCTTTGAACGCAGAGTAATTAATGCTTATGCTCGTCATGAACGCATGCCAAACCTAGACCCCGTGGTTAAAGAGACTATCAAAAGAATTATGGATGATGAAAAATGGCATATTGAGTGGATAAAAAATGCTCTCAAATCATTAGAGCCTGAATACGGGAAAGATCATATTGATGAAACCATTAAAAAATATTCGTTAGCAGATAAAGAGGTTTATTCTAAAACAATGCAAGAACTTGAAGAGCGTTATGATTACCTTATTAAAGGAAAAATGTAAGATGAATGTGAAATCTGAAGAAATAAAAAATAAAATTGCTGAAGTGTTAAATATCTCAATAGAGCGATTCAATGATGAGACTGCACTAAAAGATTTGGTATCGGACTCTTTTTTATTAGTTGAAATGGCGATTGAACTCCAAGAAGATTTTCAAGTTCGATTTTCGCAAGAAGACCTTAAAGAGATAGATACCATCAGAGATTTAATATCTCTTATCAAAAAAAAGTAATTCTTAATCATAATTAGTTAAGCACTTAACTATTCAATGACCATTTTCCATTGAAAAACTTTTATCTAAAAATTTACAGGTTAATATCGCGGTTCCATTTGTGGTTAATATTAGTCGCGATATTATTGAGCATTGCAGCAGGATTTTTTGTTTCAAAAATCCAATTTGATATGTCTTTTAGGCCGCTATTTGCGGATGAAGATGAAATGTTTATTCCTACTCAAAATTTTGAGGATGTTTTTGGTGAGGCCTCTGGTGCACATATTGGAGTAATTCTAGAAAGTGAAAATATTCTTAGCGTACCATATTTACAAAAATTAGAGATACTCTCAGATCAGGTAGTAGAATTAGATCATGTTACGTCTGTTATTAGCCTTACACATTTTGATTTCCCAATATGGACCCCAAATGGTAAAGAGGTTAGGCCCTTAATTCCAAAATCATTATTAGAAAGAGATACACTTAATCATTATTTTGTGGAGAATCTTCTCTCAAACAAAAATGTGATAAAAGTAATCTTATCTGAAGATGGTAAAAGGACTCTATTATTAGCTCGCCTAGATATTCCATTAGAAGACCTAAAAGAGAGAAAGACTATTATTCAAAATTTTAAAAGAACCATCGCAGATGGCCTACCTCTTAATACAAACGCACTCTTCACTGGAGTGTCAATTGTTGAGAATGCTTATGCCGATATTGTTTTAAGAAGCCTCATTCGTAGTACACTCCTAACTAGTATTGGTCTAGGAATAGCATTGTTTCTTTTTTTTGGAAGATTTTCTAGTATCTGCGTAGCACTTGCAGGTGTAACAATAGGCTCTCAGATAACTTTAGCTATCATGCAAATTATCGGGCAAAATATTACAATTGTTAATAGTATGGTTCCCATTATGTTGCTGATTATTGGAGTTGCAGATGCGATACATATGGAGCAATCATTCATTCACTATCTTAAAGAGAAAAGAAATGTCTCTGAAGCAGCAAATAAAATGTTTGTGACTATGGGACTCCCTTGTCTTATGACCGCTGTAACAACATCAATAGGATTCTTATCATTACGTATGGCAAATATTGAAGCCATAAGAGACTTTGGTATGAACGTAGCTATAGGTGTAATTATTGTTTACATCATGAATATAATATTTGTACCATTTCTTTTGATTCATATACCACGGAAAAAAATAAATTTTACCAAATGGTTCAGCGATGGTTTAAATCATTTTCTAAATTTTTCAAGCCAATTAGTTATTTGTCATCCAAAAAAAATCATCTATATATTTATTACTCTGATTATTTACTCTATTTGGATGCTACCTAAACTTTCTATGGATCAAAAGTTTAATGAAGAGGTTGAGCCAGAACATCCCATAAGATTTAATCAAATGTTACTAGAACAAGAGTTTACTGGATTCTTAGGCCCAGAGGTGAGTGTGAAAATTGTTGATGATAGATTCTTATGGGATAGAGATGTAATGGACAGACTTAGTGATTATGAAAGTGTTTTACGTAATCATCCAGATATTTTACAAGTTAGGTCCTATCTTAGCTATGTCCCTGAGGGCATTCCTGACTCATTATTAAAAAGCTTTCTTAAAGATCTAAGGGATGATCCAATTTTAAAATATCAAATCAAAGAAGTAGTTTCAATTGGTGGGAAATGGGCGAGTGTAATTATTCGTACTAAAGATATGGGCACAAAAAAGGCAGAAATTTTTGAGGAATGGATAAAAGAGATTAGTAACAATAGACTAGGGCCTAATTTTGAAGTTGAAATGGTAGGTCAGTGGTGGCTAGCTCAGCGTGGTATGATGAATATATTAAATGATATGCTTTCAAGTTTTATTACCGCCTGTATTTTAATCATCCCTATTATGGCACTTTTACTTCGTAGTATACGATTGTTCTTCGTTAGTCTTTTGCCAAACATACTTCCAATGATCGCAGCATTAGCTTTTATGGCAGTAACAGGAATATCAGTCCGGATAGGGACCGCAATGATACTGGCTATAGCATTGGGTATCGCAATAGATGACACCATCCATTTTATGATACATTTAAGAGAACAAGACTCGAAAAGTAATGATGGAAATCAAATTGTAAAATTAACTATCGCCCAAACTGGAAAAGCTATATTATATACATCCGTTATATTAGTAATTGGATTTATTAGCATGCTCTCTAATGATTTAATTGCCATCCAAGAAATGGGTATAGTTGCTTCTTTTACAATAATTATAGCTCTTATCGCAGATATATTTTTTGTTCCTGCAATTTATCTTTTAGTAAAAAAAAATAACATATTGAAAGATTAATGTTATTACTTTAATGATATTGTTAATTAATATGTTTGTCATTTAAAGTTAGATATGGTTTTGTGTATACTTGTGGTAATAATTAAATAAGGTATATAATGTTCACCCAATTAAAAACATATTATTTTCCAATCGCTTTTTTTGTACTGATTCTATCGTGTACCCAAAATTATAATCCAAAAAAGTATTCAATAGAACAATTCTATGGCAATAACCGTATTGGAGGGGGTGTCTTTTCTGATAATGAATCTAAGTTACTTGTTAGCAGTGACGAATCAGGAATTTTCAATGTATATGAAATTGATATTGCTACAGGTGACAAAACACAAAAGACTTTTTCAGAAAAGGAATCTTTTTTTGCAATTGACTATTTACCAGGAACAAATCAGATTTTGTATTCAGCCGATAAAGGCGGTAATGAACTAAATCATATCTACTTAATAAATGAAGATGGCGCTACCATTGACCTTACTCCAAATGAAAATGAAAAGGCAAGTTTCTCAGGTTGGAGCAAGGACAAAAAGTCAATGTACTTTATCTCGAATAGACGTAATCCACAGTTTTTTGATTTTTATAAAATGACTATTCAAAATTGGGAATCTGAAATGCTTTATCAGAATGATAATGGTATTAATATTTCAAATATGTCGGAAGACGAAACCTGGTTTGCTTTTAGCCAAACTATAACAACCAGCGAAAACAAACTATTCCTTACCAATAGAATCGATAACTCGACGATTGAATTATCCGAAGAACCAGGTAGCTATGGTGCATCAGGCTTTAGCAAGGATAATAAGTATTTCTTTTTTATTACTGATGTTGATAAAGAGT
>CAZEER010000077.1:0-9947 GCA_964511215.1 uncultured bacterium
GTAACCTTTCCTATCCTAGTTATACCTCCAATAATAACCATTCCAACAATTAAGGCCATTATAATTCCATTAATAAATTGTACGATTGATACTTCAAAAGCATTCCATAATTCGTGTTTAATTGTAAAAAAATGAGTATCACCTATAATTGTAGATATCTCTGAGTATAATTGATCAGAGACAGTAAAAGATTGTATGGCATTTCCTGTTGCAAACGAACAGATAACAGCAAATGAAGCAAATGCAACGGCAAGCCACCTCCAATTTTTTCCTAAACCGTTTTCAATAGTATACATTGGTCCACCAGCTGTTTTACCTAGAGCGTCCATTTCTCGATATTTTAATGAGAGTGTGCATTCTGCATATTTCAAAGTAGTACCAAAGAATGCGGTCACCCACATCCAAAAAATAGCGCCTGGACCTCCGTAATATACTGCAGTTGCAACACCAGCAATATTTCCAATGCCAACAGTTGCTGATAGTGCAGTTGTTAAGGCTCTAAAATGATTTAAATCACCTTGATCATCAGGATTGTCATATATTCCTTTAGTAACATTTATACCATGCTTCAAATACCTTATCTGAGGGAAACCAAGTTTAATAGTCGCGTAAATTCCAGTCCCAACCAAAGCCAATACCATTAGCGGAATTGCTCTTTGACTTGGGAATGACCATACCGCTTCGAAAGTATGTACACCAAACGCGTACATAATAAATACAATAATTGCAAACGCTATAAAACCTGCAGTTTTTCTATCCATTGAAGCTCCATTATAATGAAAAGTTAGTAATAAGTTTAGAGCGAAGATTAATTAACCACAATGTGTTATTAATAAAAATAATTTGCAATATAATGTAAATAAATCTTTAGTTTTATTTTCTCAATATTATTTAAAAAAAGAAAATCAATAAAAAATTACAACAATGGAATTAATTGCAGGCGTTGATGAAGCTGGAAGAGGTCCCCTTGCTGGTCCTGTAGTTGCATCTGCAGTCATACTACCAGAAAATCATAATATTGAAGGCTTAAAGGATTCAAAAAAACTTTCTAAGAAAAAACGTGCAATATTATTTGATATAATTCAGAAAAATGCTCTATCTATTGGAATTGGGAAAATTGACGTGAAAATAATTGACAAGATTAACATTAGGGAAGCAACCTTCAAAGCTATGCATATGGCATTGGGAAATTTAAATCTAAAGCCAGATAGAGCATTAATAGATGGCTACCCGTTAAATAATCAAATTATTCCAAATATTGGAATAATTGGTGGAGACAATATTGAAGACTCAATCAAAGCTGCATCTATAGTCGCAAAAGTAACTCGTGATAAAATTATGACAGACTACTCAATTATTTTTCCAGAATATGGATTTGAAAAGCATTCAGGCTACGGAACTAAATTTCATTTACTAGCGTTGGATAATTATATGGCTACACCAATACATAGAAGAACATTTAAACCTGTTAAAAATAGGATGCCTACCATGAAATGGTTGATAGATAATGATCGTATTAATTGGATGTGTGAAAAATTAGCAGCCTTATATTTAATTGGTATGGGTATGAAAATAATTGAAATAAATAAAAAACAATCTCATTTTATGAACATAAATATTATTGCGGACGATAATAATCAAATTGTATATATAAATGTATTGAATGGAGAGCAGAATGAAAAAAATAGATTCCCAAAATTTCTTATAAAAAAACAATTAAAAAAATTCAATAATTTTCTTAAGGAATCATCAAAAAATAATCTCAAATTTAATCCACCTAGATTTGATATAATATCGGTTAAATTACAACCAAGAAGAGAGCCAGATATACAATATCTAATAGATATTAAGTAATTATAATTACTTAAATTTTGCTTCTATTATCTCTTTAAATTCTTTTAACTCAATGCAGATCCTCAACTATAAGATCAAAAATAAAACTCTAGCCTTCATTGGTTTGTTCTTCTTTTTAATTTTCGTAATAAGTTTTCTCTCTAATCTCATCCTAGGTCAAGACATTATTGTCATGGGGCGGGTAATGAAAATATTATTTATAATACTAGGAATTGTTTTTTTGGGATTTAGCACTGGTAATAAAAAATTCAAAAATGAAATAATAGCAATTACAAACATAGTATTAACAGTTTTGCTTATAAAGGTAACAATACTAGAAGCATATATTGTACCTACTGGGAGTATGGAAAATACAATAATGACCGGGGATTTTTTGATAGGTAGTCGATTCGTATTTGGCATGAGAACTCCAGACTGGCTTGGTATACCATATACTGATATAGGCTTTTCTATCCCTTATTATAAATTTCCTGAATTTAAAATTCCTAAAAAGGGAGACGTTTTAATTTTTAAATACCCGCGAGATAAATATGTGAAATATGTAAAACGTTGCGTTGCAGGACCTGGTGATACAATAAAAATTGATCGGAAAAAATTATTTGTAAATAATAAGGAAACTCCGATGTGGGAAAACGGGAAATATCTAGTACCTGAAATACAAAAAGAATATCAACAACCTGATATTTTTCTCAGCTCCGATGTGAATATTAATAGAGATAATTTGGGACCTATTTATATCCCTAAAAAAGGTGACACCATACAAATCCATGAGAACACAGACTGGAAATATCTTCTTCCCATTATTTTAATGGAAGGTCATGAGGCTACTTTAGAAAATAATAATAGCTCTTATCTATTCACTCTTCAAGAACCAAATGAAATATTTAGGAGAAAAGGAGATGAATCAGTATTTGAAAAATATATTCCAAATGGAACGCTCTTAACACCTTGGAGTAAAGCATTTAGAAAGGAACACATAGAATTTCTAAAAATTGACGGAATCTCTGTCTTGGAAATGAAAGAATATATTGTTTCTCAAAATTATTATTGGGCAATGGGTGATAATCGTGATGATAGTTTAGATTCAAGATATTGGGGTTTTGTACCTGAGAATAATATACTGGGAGAAGCACTATTTGCATATTTTTCTTTAGATTTAGATACATGGTCACCGCGTTGGGATCGTATAGGAACAATAATTAGATAATATTCATTGCGTATAATACTTAATTCTTATTTAAGTCTATTGGCAATAAAATTTTCTTTTTGCCCAACTCATCCACGAATGGTCATGCATTTTTCCTATAAGCAAACTCAGGAACAAGCACTAAATGATATTCGGAATATATTAGAAAAAGAAGGATACATAATTAAAGAATATGCACCTGAAGATGGATTTTTATTTACAGATTATAAAGAATTTAATTGGGGAACAGGGCGTAGATTATTAGCATTATCCGTTCATATAAATGACAAGGTGACTGTGACTGGAATGGGGAAATTGGATATTCCAGTTACTGATATAGGTGATCCGAATGAGGTCTTAAATATTAAATCTGTTGATCGTTTAAGTTATAAAATACAGAAGAAAACTTTCTTAACATTAGTAGAAACTTTTCAAAATATTAACCTTGTAAGAATTAATCACTGGCCTTGAAATGATAGTTGCTCTAATGGAATTCTTGTATAAAATTTGTAGATGACTTTTCATAATAACATCTTAATTTGTAATCTGTTATGAGTATTAATTTTGAAAACAAAGAAGACAGACAAGAGTATCTTGTAGAAAAACTTGACGATCTGCTAGAAGGAATCAATTCTAGTTATGGAAAAACTCTCCTAGATGAACTTGTAACACGTCTTCATAGAACAATTGAAGATTTCAATGAAGAATTCCAGGGTATAATTGGTGAACTAAAGGATAGCTCTGAAAGGAGAAATCAAATTTTACATGATCTTATGATAGGCAACACTATCTCATCTAAAATTAGCCACAATGATGGTGCTAATCGAAGAGATGAAACTGCTGGTACCGATGAATCAACACCTGCAGCAGAGATGAGTGAATGGGAAAAAAAACTTGAGGGATTATCTTAGATAAAGGAATATTGATGAACGCTAATAAATTTATATTTGTTCTGCTTGGTGTTTTATATCTTGGAGCTGGGTATTATTACACAATGACAGAAAATCTTTTTATAAAAATGGACAAACTTGACCTTGCAGATAAAGAACACGTTGATAAGGTTCTTGGTACTTATGCAGATAGCCTTGATAGATATAATCTTAGATTTATTGGCCGAGGAAAACATATGAGGAAAATGCAAAAGGATATTCTTTCAAATACGGAATTAATTGAAAATAATACTGATTCTTTAGCAGTAATGATTGAGGATGTAAATTTAAAATTGGATGATTTTACGCGAAAAACTGACAAAAATTTTAGAAATATAGAGAATGATCTGGATGATGTTGCTAGTGATTTAAAGGGTTCTGTGCGAAGGCTAAAACAAGTCGACTCTGACTTACAACAATTAACAAAAGCACTTGAGAAACGACTGAAGGAAATTGAGGATTTAGCTTTAATCCAAAAGGAAAAAGCCAAAGCTGCCGAAGAAGATTAGTTTTCTATCTATTATTTTAATTTTTTACTATTATAAAAGGGACCATTAATTGGTCCTTTTTTCTTTTATCGATAGATTGATTTGTATTTTTAGTAATAATTTATACAGTTATGCTTAAAAATATTTTTAATTATTTAAAAGAAAATTCAGTTCCTATAATTCTTGTCATTCTTGTATTTACACTGCCGCTAATTAATAAGAAAACAAGTTTTATTCCTATACCAACGGAGATAATTAATAAAAAAGAAAATAAAAAAAGATTTAAAAAGGAAAGAAAAGAGTGGATTGAAAACATGCATAAAGCTGCACCAGAAAATAATTGGAAATTAATGGATGAAAATACGCGCCTAGAAAACCTATATTTAAATAATCAGGTAAAATACGCTAATAATTTTAAACGTTCAATTATAGAAAATAATTTAAATAGAAATATTCCAGCAGAATGGCATGAACGTGGAAGTAATAATCAAGCAGGGAGGATCAGAACATCTGAATATGATTTTTTTAATCAAGAAATTTACTGTGCTTCCAGTGGCGGTAATATTTGGAAAGGAAATTTAGATGGAAGTAATTGGATTTCATTAAATGACTATTTTCAAATTAAAGGCATTATCCTTTTAAAAAGATTTAATCATAATGATAATCAACGAATGATAATGATTAATAATAAAAATTGTTATTTAACAGATAATGATGGATACATAATTGAAGCTGCTACTGGATTAGAATCAGTTCAAAATTGGGGTTGGATTTTTAGAGGATTGCTTTCCAGTAATAATCATATATACCTTGGTGTTATAGAATGGGATTATGATCTATGGACATATTTACCATCAATATATAAATCAACAAATGGTGGAGAAAATTTTTATAAAATTCTTGAATTAACAGAAGCTAATGGATTTACTGTGGGAACGAGTCATTTTGATATTTGGATCTCAGCTAATAACGAAAATGATCTATACATACTTAATGATGGAAAAATTTTCATTTTACAAAATGAGAATCTCAATTTTATAACTGATATTGAAACTTCAGCAAGCGCTAACAATATTCTAATTGGAGGAGTAGAAGAAGATGGCATCGATTTTCTCCATTGTAGAATTGGAAATCAGTTGTTCACATCTCTTAATTCAGGAATTGACTGGGTTGCAAAAGGAGATTTGCCTACAGGAACCTTTACAATCAATAGTTTTGAATGTCATCCTAATTTTTCGAATAGAATTGTAATTGGAAGTGTTGATGGATATTCTACATCAAGCGGAGGAGATAGTTGGCAATTAATTAATAATTGGTGGGAATACTACTCTTTTCCGGAGACAAAATTACATGCTGATCTACCAGACTTTAGTTACTATATAGATCCATTCACAAATGAAGAATTTCAATTAATTTGCACAGATGGTGGCATTTATATATCTTATGACAATTTTGAAAATGTTCAAAACATATCAATGAGTGGCTTAGGTGTTAGTCAATATTATTCTACATATACATCAAGGTTTAGTCCGTATCATATTTATGCGGGAAGCCAGGATCAAGGATTTCAAATTCATTTGAGTGAAGGTAATTACGATGGCGTATTAGATTTTGATCAAATTATCAGCGGCGATTATGGTCATATAGTCTCTGGAGATAGTGGGCATAGTATTTGGACAGACTATCCAGGATTTGTTATGTATTATAATGATATTATAAACTCGGAAAATATGGCAACATGGGATTTTGAGGGTAGTGGATATTTATGGTTACCGCCACTAATGATTGATCCCTATGATAGTAAAACTGTTTACATTGGTGGTGGTGGTATTCAATCTCAAAATCATATGGTGAAAGTACATTATGGCTTAAATGGGATGGAAGCAGAAGATATGGAGTATACTTTTGAATCAAAAATATCAGCAATGGCTTTTAGTCCAATTAGTAATAACTATTGGTATGTTTCTACTGAAAATGGTGAATTTTTTTATTCAAACAACTCAGGGCAGAATTTTATCTCGACATCCAGCTTTAATGGTCCAGAATCACATTATTTTTATGGCAGTTCCATATTGCCTTCACCTATAGATAGCCAGAGAATATATATTGCAGGAAGTGGATATTCTAATCCTGGAGTATACTTAAGTATAGATGGAGGTCAAACTTTTTCACCATTTGATAGTAATCTTCCGAATACACTGATATATGATTTAGCTTGTTTACCTGATGAATCAATGATTTTTGCTGCAACTGAAGTAGGCCCATATGCATATTCTTTTAATGATGGGGAATGGAATAATATATCTGACAATACTGCACCTGACCAAACCTATTGGACAGTTGACTATATAGATGAAATCTTTACCGTAAGATTTGGTACATATGGACGGGGAATATGGGACTATACATTTCAATATAATCCAGTTTTTCTTTTTGGAGATATCAACCAAGATTCATTGCTTAATATTGATGATATTATTCTATTAATTAGTATTATTCTTGCAGATTTAGATATTTCAGATTATGTATTAAATGTTGGAAATTTAAATTATGATGAAAATATAGATATTTTTGATATTTTAAAATTAGCAGATCTTATTAATAGCTAAAGGAATTAAATAGAAAAACGACTCATTTAAGGACAATCTCCCTAATACTATTTGCGTATAATATATATTATGTATAATTAAAGGAATTTATTTTTATTTACTTGTAGAATGCTAATCAATCTCGAGATTAATCTTAATCAATGGTATTTTTTTCAGTTTTCATAAAATGATAAATAAAATAATAAATGGCAAACATGTATAAAATTATTTTTTACTGTTGCTTTTATCTAAGAAGTAATTATGTTTATTATTTTGTTTTGAATATATACAATCTTAATAATTTCAGATTGGGATAAATATTTTTTACCAAATCTCGTTCCCTTTACTAGCTCCATAACCTCATCTTTATTAGTGTCTGGTGAAATATTGATCGTACCTCTGGTCTTTCCTTTAAACTGTACAGCAATGGTTATTTTTTCATTAACGATTAATTTTTCATCGTATTTTGGCCACTTCGTAGAAGTTATTGGTTCATATCCGAGTTTTTCATTCAATTCCTCTGACAGATGAGGTGCAAATGGATTCAATAAGATCAAAAATTGATGTAATATATTTTTATCTAATACATCCAACGTTGTTAGATGATTGGTCAATATCATCAATTGTGAAACTACTGTATTGAACCTTAATTTATCGAGATCATCTGAAGATTTTTTTATAGTCTGGTGTAGTAATCTTTTAGTCTCCTCATTTGAACAATTTTCTTCAATTCGTCTATCTTCATCATTAAAAAGACGCCATACTTTTTGCAAAAATCTATAGCATCCCTGCAGTCCTTTGGTGCTCCATGGTTTTGATTTGTCCAAGGGACCCATGAACATTTCATATAAACGAAAACTATCTGCACCATAATCTTTAACTACTTCATCAGGGTTGATCACATTTCCACGTGATTTGCTCATCTTTTGACCATCCTCTCCTTGTATCATCCCTTGATTGTATAATTTTTGAAATGGCTCCCTTTGAGATACAAGGCCGAGGTCATGTAACACATGACACCAAAATCTTGAATAAAGGAGGTGTAAGACTGCGTGTTCTACTCCACCAATGTATAGGTCGACTGGCATCCAATATGATTCTGCTTCCTTATCCCAGGGTAAATCATCATTATTAGGATCGGTAAATCGTAAGAAATACCAGCAAGAACCAGCCCATTGAGGCATGGTGTTGGTCTCTCGCCTCCCTTCATCAGTCTCAACCCATTCTTTTATATTTGCCAGTGGTGACTCACCTGTCTCAGCTGGTTCATACTTCTCAACCTGAGGCAGGGTCAAAGGTAGGTCAGATGCATTAAGTGGAACTATTGTATCATTGTCTTTATGAATGATAGGTATAGGCTCTCCCCAATATCTTTGTCGAGAAAATAACCAATCTTTCAATTTATATTGAACTTTGTCTGTGCCTTTATTATTATCCTTGAGCCATGATATGGTTTCTTTGATCGCATCTTTGACATTCTTACCATTAAGGTCCAACCCTGCATCATTTGTCGAATTGACCATTACACCATTTTCATTATCAGTATACGCTTGCACCTTAACATCTCCCCCTGATACGACCTCTAGGATGGGAAGGTTAAATTTCGTCGCAAATTCATGATCACGCTCATCATGACCAGGGACCGCCATTATAGCTCCAGTTCCATAGCTCATCAATACATAGTCCGCTATCCATATTGGTATCTGCTTATTATTTACTGGGTTTATAGCATTACTTCCAATAAAGACTCCAGTTTTTTCCTTATTTAGCTCTCCCCTATCTAGTTCACTCTTCTTCTGCGTTTCAAAAATATATTGCTCGACCATATTACGATTTTCATCTGTTGTTAGTTTTAAAACTAGTGGATGTTCTGGTGCCAACACCATGTATGTGGCGCCAAATAAAGTATCAGGTCTCGTTGTAAATACTTTTATATTTAAATTTAAAGTTGGTATTTCAAATATTACTTCAGACCCTACGGATTTTCCAATCCAATTTCTTTGTAATTCTTTAACGCTTTCTGGCCAATCCAGATCGTTTAAGCCATCAAGCAGTGATTCTGCATATTCTGTGATACGAAACATCCACTGACGCATAGGTTTTCTTATCACTGGATGACCACCAATCTCTGATCTTCCATCAACCACTTCTTCATTGGCCAGAACTGCCTTTAATTCTGGGCACCAATTGACTGGGACCTCTGCCTCGTATGCTAGGCCTTTTTTATATAATTGCAGGAATATCCATTGTGTCCATTTATAATAATTTTCATCTGTAGTATTAATTTCCCTATCCCAATCATAGCTAAATCCAAGCATCTGTATCTGGCGTTTAAAGTTAGCTATATTTTCATTAGTTGTAGTACTAGGGTGGGTACCAGTTTTTATAGCATATTGTTCAGCAGGTAAACCAAATGCATCCCAACCCATTGGGTGAAGAACATTATATCCCTGCAGTCTTTTAAATCGTGAATATATATCCGTTGCCGTATATCCTAATGGATGACCTACGTGTAAACCAGATCCCGACGGATAAGGAAACATATCAAGTATGTATAACTTTTTTTTCTCGAGATCAGTCTCTGCTTTAAAAGCCTTGATCCTTTCCCAGTGATCTTGCCACTTGGATTCTATTTTAAGGTGATCATATTTCATAAAAAAAGGGACCTGAAATTACTCTCAGCTCCCTTTTTTAAAAAAGACCTTTAATTATATTATAATGCCAACGATATTCCCAGAGTTATATTCTCATCTGTATCTTTATATGGCGCATAAGTTTGAGGATTTATTATAGTAACGCCATCATATCGTTTATTATATTTATTTGTGTAGTTTAAATCTATAGTTAATGCTTCATAGAATGTCGCAATAGATATTTTTAGTTCATGCTCTAATAAATAATC
>CAZEER010000078.1:0-9560 GCA_964511215.1 uncultured bacterium
TCATCGAGGAGTGCCAAAAGTATGGATTCTATATCATCTAACACTGATGAACTATCCACACATCCATTCATGATAAAAATGGAAAGAGATGTTATGATGATTATTTTTTTCATTTGTTATATCCTTATTGTTATTTTTATTGATTACTGCTTTTAAAATCTGCGACGCCCGCGCTTCTTACCTTTTTTCTTGTAATGTTTCTTTTTTCCTTTTTTCCCTTTTTTATCCCACATCTCGTCTCTAATCTCATGCATCATACGTTCTTTGAATACACCAAGCTTTACCATCTGGTTAGGGGTCAATATATCATCCATCCCTAATACGAATTTTGTTTCAAGTTCAACTCGTTCCTTACGCGATTTAGCAACCCGATCAATGGTCTTTTTCACATCAGCCTTAGACAGTTCTTTATCATCAGCTATCTGTTCACGTATTGACTCGTATATCTCTCTTTCGTCTTTTCCTAATTGTTTGATATCTTCCCGATGTTCACGAAAACGGGGAAAGAATTTCTCGGCCTGATCAGAAGAGAGTTCTAAATGATCTGTCAAACGCCAGATCACCATACTTTCCATCCTTTCAGAACGCACGGGTGCTTCCTCCCAACGATCTTTTTCGTAGCGGTCATGCTCCTGAGCCATAAGGCCACATAACATGAATAATAATAAGATATGCTTCATAATGCTATCTCCTCTTCTAGTTCTAATTCATCTAACAGTTCAACAGTGTCCCATATATAACCTTCCTGTAAAAGAAAATAAGCTATATCATATGTGTAGGAACTATCATGATCCAAAGAATCACTGTTGATCGTCCAAAAGTCTGTTCCAAAGAATGTTTCTATATCTTCATCATAAAAGTAGTCTGTTTGGATACCTGGAGCTCCAAATTGGGTAATGGTCATTAAACTGACCATCATTAACATACATAACGATGTTATGACCGTCTGGCGGTTATCTTTTGATTCAGACACTCTATTATGGAGCTTAGCTAAAAAATCATCTGCATTGCTCTCTTTAGGACCGTCCAAATAAGAGTTCATTAACTTTTTTTCAAAATCAATCATTATTAAGCCATTCTTTTAAAGAGCTCACGGCATGGTGAAAATTCACCTTTGCAGTCCCTTCAGTCATACCAGTCACCTCTGAGATCTCTTTGTAAGGCATTTCTTTAGCTATCCGCATGATCACAACGATACGTTGTTTGTTTGGTAGTTTAGCAACTGCATCCCATAATTCTTTCCGGGTCCATTCTTGTTCGAGTTCAGTATCCCTCTCTCCTTTATCCGGAGTTTGGTCAAGATGTAATATATTTTTCCATTTATTTCTTTTAAGCCAGCTATTCGCTGTATTAAGCTTGACTCTGTAAAGATATGTCGAGAAAACTGATCCAAAACGAAAATCTTTAAGGTTTCTATATAATTTGAAAAAAACATCCTGCGCAAGATCTTCGGCAGACATTTTATTGCCTGTAATATTGTAAAAAAAACCAATTGTGCTGGATAGGTAACGTCTAACAATTTGATCATAAGCGGATCTATCCCCGTTTTGGTATGCTTTGATAAGTTCATGGTCATTTTGCATATCATTTCCTAAGATTAGACTCAGATATGTGCTAAAGGTTAAATAATTTATTCTACATGTACCATTCTCATTTCTTTCTTAATGAAAATTGTAATTATTTTCACCCACTTATTTATTAGAATACATAATGAAAGTCACGACCAATTTACAATCTCCAAATAAAACACAACTAGCTGCTATAACACATCCACCAGGACCTCTTATGATTCTTGCTGGAGCGGGAACCGGAAAAACTTTTACACTTGAAAAAAGAATATTATACCTAATTCAAAATTACAATGTAGATCCAAAACATATTTTAGCAATCACGTACACAGAAAAGGCAGCAAGAGAATTAAAAAGCCGTATTACACATGAAATACCACATGCTAATAATATGAATGTAAATACTTTCCACTCCTTTTGTTTTAAGTTATTAAAAGAGTTTGGATATAAAATCACACCTCAGCTTCTCGATACAAGCGAAGCGATTCATATGTTTTTGGAGAAATTCGATAAGCTTCAACCATTTTCTTCTGATGAATTCCCCATGGACCCACAGAGAGCTGTAACAGAAAGTTTTATACCTTTTTTCAATCGAATGAGAGATGAGCTCATTGATCCTAAGATGATGCTAGTACCAGAGTACTCTGATAAAGGACCTATTACACTTGAGATAGCTAACCAATTAAAAGATTTAAAAAGAATTTTTCCTCTTTTCCAATCTTGGAAAAAGAAAATGAATGTAGTTGATTATGGAGATATGATTCTTTTAACCTATGACATGTTATCATCTAATTCTGATATTTTAAACACTATCCAAAATCAATTTCGCCATATTATAGTAGACGAGTTCCAGGATAATAACTTTGCTTTGAACGAAATAATTAATCTTATCTCAGGTAACAGAAAATTTATTACAGTTGTTGGAGATGATGATCAAGTAATTTACAGTTTTAGAGGAGCAAATTCTTATAATATTAAAGCTTTTGAAATGCAATATGGTAACCATAAAAAGTATGGTTCAATTGCCCTTGAAAGTAACTACAGATCTTCACAACCCATTCTGGACTTGGCTAATGCTAGCATAAACAATAATATAGATAGAATGGAAAAAACTTTAAAATCTGCCCTGAAAATAGATCCAATTAAACCATCAATTTTCTGGGGGACAAAAGATGATCAGTTAGAATTCTTAATAAGTGAGATTAATAATCTATACTCTGATAATACACCGTTAAATAATATTGCAGTTCTTTGTCGTACACATGGCCAGGTAAAAAATGTTATTACAAATCTTAGTAAATCAGGTATTCCAGTGATACCTCATTACCGAGGCTTATTTAACTGTAAAGAAATAAGGGACATACTTGCCTGGTGTCAGGTAATTGCAGAAGGGACATATCAAGATTCTGCTCTTTACCGAATAATAAAAAGAAATTGTAGTGAAAAGACTGCATATGAAATTTATTCAAATTATTGCAATACAAAAGATCATAATTGTTTTAAGCAGATTGAACAGAATAAATTAGTCATTGGTAGTTTTCCACAGTTAAAGATAATTATTAAAACCATTCAACGATTTAAAGCACTCATTCAAAAAAGATCAGCCGGGGAATTGGTTTGGGAGATTACCGAATATCTTAAAACACTAAAAATAAGCGCACAACGATACTCCTTAGATGATCATTATATTTTATTAAACGTTGGAAATTTCTTAAAAAGAGCACAAGAATTTTCTCGACGAAATAAACAAAATAATAACCTGAAATCCTTTGTAATATATGTAGAAGCTATAATGCGTTCTGGTGGGTTGCCTGCTATTACACCTGCATCATATAGGAAACAATTAGGTGTTATTGTTAATACAATTCACGGGGTAAAAGGTGCTGAGTTTCCTATTGTCTTTCTACCTTTTCTTAGACAAAGTAGTTTTCCATTAAATTTCCGTACAGATAAAAAGATCAAACGCCCTCCAGATGAATGGCTGAAGTATTCTCAAAGCTCCCAACTCTCACCAAAGGAGCATCATACACAAGAGGAGCGCCGTCTTTTTTACGTTGCTGTTACACGTGCACAAAAAAGACTTTTTATCCTAGCACCTACAAGTGCAACATCACCATTTATTAAAGAATTACCCCACAATCTAATGGAAAAACAACCTATGAAAAAAATACAATCTGATACTAAAACCCACTCTGATTTAAAAATAAAATATGAAAAATACTTACAAAAAGCACTATCAAGAGAAGAATATGATGTTGCCAGAGATTATTCAGTTGCACTTGGTATTATACATCAACATGAAAAAGGATTGTCAATTAAACTAGGTAACACTGCATGGGAAAAAGAATTAAAGAATGATCTTAAACAAGAATTCCAACCTAAGGTTGCTGATTTTATTAACTTATCTGCGAGTGCGATCGATATGTATGAAAAATGTCCGTTAAAATTCAGACTGGGAAGGATAGATGGCATACCACAAACAGCAAAAAAACCTGAGTTGATTTTTGGTAATATCATTCACTTAGTTTTACAAAGATTTCATAAACCAGAAAAAGATCTAACTGTAGGACGAATCATGCGAATTTTAGATGAAGAATGGAAGAGTGGAGATTTCGACTATTTAGTACGTGAAGAAAAATTCAGAGAACAAGGCCAAGATATTTTAAAAAGATACCAATCACTCGTTTTCAGCAATCCACCAAATGTTATTAAAAGAGAAGAACCTTTTTCATTTAATATTGGTAAGATTACAATCAGAGGCGTCATAGACAGAATAGATAAAACGTCTGATGGAATTTCTATTGTTGATTATAAAACAAGTAAATCTTCAACACCTGCTAAATCCAGCCTGCAATTAGCAATTTATTCAATGTATCTAGAACAATTGGATGATGAATTAATCGGTGGAATACCATCTTCTTCAACGCTACACTTTCTAAGAGATGAAGAAAAACCGATACGTGCCCATGAGTTTACAAGAGATGAACTCGGTGAAAAAAAGGAAAAAATTATTGAAGTTGCTTCAGGGATTAGAAATAGAGATTTTGTTCCTAAAACGGGAAAACACTGTGATTGGTGCGACTATAAATTCTTAGCATGTCCTGCATGGGAAGAATAATAATACTCTAAAAAGCTATTAATATTTAATTTAAGGTCTTTATAAATACTTATCCTTGCGATCCCATACCTTTTTTAGATAATTCCTGGTTTCTTCATATTTAAGATCTCTAATTAATGTATCGTAAACTTGGTTTGAGTTTAATTGATTAGCTCTAGTAGTGGCAGGTTTAATTTTACCCTTACCTGTCAATGCTTTAGCAACATTACCAATACCGGTATTGTACGCAGCAATAGTACACATGTATGCACTATTATCATCTCTAACACTTTTAAAATAATCATAGCGAATTTTCGCTAGATATGCACAACCAAGCTCAATATTATTTTTTGGTTTATAAAGAAATCCTTTTTTAAGAACTTTATCCTTTTTATAAACATATCTGTATGCATCTCTTGCTCCAGAGCTGGGCACCAACTGCATTAATCCGTATGCAGGGATATGAGATGTAGCTTTTGGATTAAAACTTGACTCTGTCTCAGTAATTGCCAGTGCTATTGCCGGATCTATGTTAAATCTATTAGCTTGCTTAATAATTTCTTTGCCATATTTTTTTATTCTTGAATCTAAATGATCACTTTTTAGATTTAATGACAGGGTAAATAGTTTCTTTCCTTTGCCATTTTTTGCTTTATAATCTTTTGAGGTTTTCAGCTGTTTTTTGAGATGTTTTTCTGCAAAGTTTTCTACATTATTACTATTGATATTATTTCCATTTATATCAGCTAATTGTTTATCTAAAATAACATTCCCATCATCATCTTTCTCAGCTAATACTTTAACAAGTTTCTGAATTATTTTTGTTTTCGCAAGACCTTGAAACAGTGGGCGAGTTTCATTCTCTGCCAATTCTTGCTTAACATGATCTGCATTCTGTAATAGTGGAATCACAAATGAACACATTATTGATAAATAATTTCCTATTATTGTTGGATTCCTACTTCCCAGCCTGTGGGGTGGTAATATACCGCCATCAAAATAGTTAATCTTTTCAGATTCGAAAATATTTTTATCAAGAATAACTTCAACTAACAATTTTCCATTTTCGTAATCAATAGATGCTCTAGATTGTAAATCATCATCGTAAGAAACATATGTTTTTGGTGTGGATCCTTTAAATTGATTCCACTGGAGCTCTACATCTTTTTTAAATTGATCAAATGCATCTTTTTCAGCTTTTTCATAAGCTAAATATTCATTAGTAATTGACTGTCTATATTGATCAAACCCTTGCTGTTGTTGTAGTAAAAAATCTTCATAAGATTGCTGTGATCTAAGTAAGCAGGAAAAAAATATAAAATTATATAATAATTTTGTCATTGCTGATTGGTTGCGCATTCTATTAGATCATTAAAGAAGATAATACATAAGCTATTAAAATATATTCAGTCATATGAATTAAATAATTAATAAACCCTTACTCATACTCTTAAATAATAATAGTACCAAAAGTAATTAATGTTACAATATTTGAGCAACTGTTTCTAATTCTTCCTAATAATTTCAAAAAATTGTTATTCTTTTTACGTTTTACTTCTAATGGCTTATCAACCACTTTCTGATTTACTTTTCCATTTTCAGGGATAGTTAAATCCGCAACATAGTATGCTTTTTTACTACCTGCTTCAATAGAAATTTCAGAATCTAGAAACCCTTCACGCTTGGCTGTAATATTGCCTGAGTAATTAATAGGAAATCCAACTACATGTAATTCCCCCAGTACCTTCACGATAGTAAAATATGTGAGATTATCATCAAAATAAAGTTTATAGGCATCTTCAGGTAAAGGCGTAAAAGGATCAAAATAAATAATAACCTCTCTTCCATTGATTTTGCTTTGATCTGCAATATTTGTCTTACGAGTGATTCCTTTTTTATCTAGAGATATTGTATCACTATCAAAAAACATATTAACATAATATTTTCCAGGAAAAGCTTCCACAGGTACAGCTGAACCAATTCTAAAATATTTTCCTAAAGGTAAATCATAAATAGTAATAGAATTATTTTGGTCATCATATATATAATTAAATGACCCTGTATGTATATCCAATAAATTATTTTGGAATTTTCCAAATGCGATTACCGAATCCTCGATACTATCTGATAATTTTAATAGTTCAAAAGCAACCCCATCCCATATATTAGTAATTTTAATATTTCCATATAACTCTTGAGGACACCCATGCAGATCAGGATTATCATTTGGTAATCCTACTAAATCTGGGCATGCATCCAAATCATCAATGATACCATCTCCATCTGTGTCTTGTGGAGGAGGAATATAGGGTAAAGAAATATGAATTTCATTCAAATCACCGGCCTTAACAATAAAATCTGTTTCAAATGGCTCTTCATTATTTTTTAAAAATGCTCTGAAATGATAATTACCCGATAGAAAAGACCTACGCTCATCGGTATCCACCACGAGTCTATAATCACCTTCATCATACTGCTCCAATATTGCAAAATGTGATTCATGAAAATCAGGATCCATAGTTATTGTCTTGTATGGAGTAAAATCTGAATCAACAGTATTACTTAGATTAAAACCAACTACTTTTTTTAAAGGTCTGATAGATATATCATCCCATCTTATTTTCTCACGACTTGTTGAATCTACCCTAATATAAACTGAGCCAATAAATGGTTTGACTATTTTTTCCATTAAAGGTTCCACCAATTCATCAATATAGTTTCTTAAACCACTTATTTCTTCAAAGGGAATGTGAAATGAATTGGAAGCAACTATATGCTGTCTTGAGACGTCAATCAGTTTGAGATCAATTTCATACTGAGTAGCAACTGTATTTATCTCTCCTATAAAAATGAAATCTGTATTTTTGGGATATTCATAGGATTTAAGTATAGTCATAAAATTGTCTACTTTTATTCTTTCCTGCATTGACTCACCTGCGATACTGATATGTTTATTTCTTGCGACTGCAGATGTTAACATTGCTGAGACTAACTTTGGATTCAAAGGTTTCCCCAACATTACATTATTATTCTTTTTATCATACCATTTATCCTCTGGAATATCATACTCGTTAAACATTGGTAATCTTAGCATTTTATTCTGACTTTCATCTGCATCACCACCATGCATGATAACAGAAGTGGTATCATAACTTACAAAGTGATATATATATACCATTGGCGGTTCAGAAACAGTGAAGGTTTTTGCTATAATTATTGAAATTCCATACGATAGAATTAAAATTAATTTTTTCATACTTTTTCTCTCCGTGTACTTAAATACAATAATAAATTAATTTAGACTGTTAAGTTCACTTACATGTAAAATATCACCAGTATTCACATCAATAATCCTAATACCAATAGCGATCTTTTTATAATCACGATCTGATGGTGTAAGATTTTCATAAGGAATTAAATTATTGTACACTACCAAAGTTTCAATACCAAATTGATTTAACTGACTCCAATTATCAAGATATAAAGGATTTAGGTTGAAAACCTTTCTATTATACATCCATGGTCTTTTGAGATATAAGGTTTTCAATTTTTCATAAAGAGGAACTCTCTGTTCAACAAGTGCGGTCATCATACCTTCCTCGATAATCAAATTCATCTCATTAAATGCAGGCTGAATATTAAAATATTCTTCAGATTCTACTGCTTGCTTGTCACCGTCAACAATCATTACCCTTTTATCCTTTAAAAAAGAAATGTCTACATTTGCCTTAAACTGCTCAGATACCATATCATGGTTTTCAATAATACCTTGATCCATTCTTCCATTAAATACAAATGCATTAGAATAAAATATTCTTCCATTATTTTTAGCATCAATTATTTTTATGTATAATCCATTTTCAGGTATATGACGATACATCATCAAGATATTACAACTTGTTTCATTTACAAATTCTGACCATTCTTCGTAAATTATTGGGCTTGTATTAAATACAATACTATTATATACCGACGGATATTTTAGTTTAAATCCTTTTGTTTTTTCCATAATAATAGGACTATTATCTTTATATTTTTCATTATGTACTAATCCTGTAACAATCCCATTCTCAATAGCCATTGCCTTTTTGGATGGTGCGTTTTTATAACTACCCGAAATATTTAATATGTCTGCATTCAGAATACCTAATGAAACTTTTTTACCAAAAATATATGATGGAAAATCACCTATGTTTTTAACAATCTCGTAAACTTCATTGAAAGCATCCATGTCTTTCCCAGCTAAAAAATCCACAGGGTCTCCGATTTTTATCATCGAGGATGTAAGGATTTTCATTGTACTCAAATCAATCATTCGTAAATAAATAACAACGACTAGATCTTCTTCAGAAAAATCCATAATCTGGTAAGTTAATAAAAGAGGGGCCTGTATTTCTTCTCTTATAAGGTTGAGTGCATCTAAACTGATACCATGCATGTAAAATGCATCCTCGGGTGAAGTACCTATAAACTCTGCTGAGTCTCTTGGAGTGACATGGTCTAATTTTTCTGCAATAGTAAGTCCCTTTCTTACGAGTCCATCAATAAAACCTGTCTCTAATGCCATATCCCATTTGTCAAGACCATTATATCCAAGACCAATAGGGAAATCATCTATCCTTGCTAAGTAGACCCTTGATTTCCATTTTCCATCTGGAATATGACTTAAAAAGTCATTGAATTCTGAGTGGAGTGTAATTTTTCTTCCCAAATCTTGAACATCTATAAATTTACGTGCCGGGTCTTCAGGACTTTTATTGGGTGAAGGAAAAATATTAGTTTTTTTTGCGCAACCTAAAAAAGTGCTAAATATAAATAATATATACAAAAAATATTTTCTATCCTGAAAATTCATAACCACTCCTTAAATAATTCTATAGTCCATTTTAATTTTT
>CAZEER010000079.1:0-9194 GCA_964511215.1 uncultured bacterium
TAACATAATGTTTCAATTTTTTTGCAAGATATTACTAAAACTGATCAATTGGAAGATTGATGGTATATTACCAGATGCTCCACAATATATTATCATCGTTGGTCCCCATACCAGTAATTGGGACTTTATAATAGGTATTATTGTTCGTGGTGCTTTGGGTCAAAAAATACAATTTTTAGGAAAACACCAACTTTTCAGACCACCATGGGGATGGTTTTTTAAGGCGGTTGGAGGTACACCGGTTAATAGAACTAAGAGTAATAAATTGGTTGCTGATGTTGTGGAGATATTCAAGAGTAATCCAGAATTCAAGCTTGCTTTAACACCTGAAGGCACACGCAGTCCAGTTAAAAGATGGAAAACAGGTTTTTACCATATTGCGCGTGCAGCTAACGTACCTATTGTAACAATTGGACTTGATTTTAGCTGTAAGACTCTAGTCATAAAATCCCCATTGGAAATCACAGGCGATATAGGAAAAGACATGCCTGTTATTTTAGAATTTTTTCGGAGCATTAAAGGTCGTCACCCTAAGGAGATCCCTTATTTCAAATCCACAGAGCCTAGTGACTGATAGTTTTTTGTCTCTGGTATGATGGATAGATTTGAGTAGGTTATTAAATTATAGAAAAATCAAAGAATTAAATGTTATGGACATTTGTTCCATAATTTATCAGATCTCTAAAATAGATATTGAGACACTTGATTTTATCGATGATGATTAATCAAAAAATATAGAAATAACTCAGAAGGTTATCATCTAATAAAATTATATATATTAATATATATAATTTTAGTTAATTATAGTTAAAGTATAACCTGAAAAAAATCTTATTATAATAACGGCTATTATCCAAATGAGGATTAAAATTTTAACTTTTTTAGTTATTTCTTTTTTCTTTTAGTAAACCATTTGAACTTAAATGGTAAAATGATGATACCTTTTTTAAATAAATATCCAAGCAGTGCTATGATAAGTAGTTTCATCTAGGATTTAACTGTATTTGTCTATGGAATATACAATATATGATCCGATACAAATAAAAAGTATGATTGTAAAAGTTAATATGATAATAAGGGAAAAAATACTTGTTATATAACTTCAAACCTTAACAATAACCCCACATTCGTGGGTTTTTTTGTTTGTAAAATGATGGGTAGATTTGGATATAATATAAGATTATAAAATTGGTAAAAAAGGAAAAGGTGATATTTTATGAGTCAATTCGGTGAACCAAAATATGGTATAACCAAGGTTGTTAGATCAAATAGCATCAATGAGCTAAGACCAAAAGTAGAGCAAGCACTTAAAGAAGTTGGTTTTGGTATTTTGACAGAAATTGATGTAGGGGAAACACTTAAAAAGAAGATGGATGTAGATTTTAGGCCGTACTTAATTTTAGGAGCATGTAATCCAGAGATAGCGCATCAAGCATTAAATGAAGAATCTGGAATTGGCTTATTACTTCCATGTAATATAGTCCTTTCACAAGAAAAAGAGGGTGAAATTATTGTATCAGCAATTGAGCCAGGCACTATGTTGTCAGTGACGGAGAATGATGCAGTCGAACCAATTGCTAATAAAGTATCTGGATTATTAACTATGGCATTAAATACCTTATGATCTTTGGAGTAAGGTTTTAGAGCTTGTATTGAGAGAAGTATTAGAGTAAACATTGATTATCTAGACCTTTATTCATGGGAAGATGGGTAGATTTAGACGAATTATGGTAAGAAATCTCTCAGTATCACTTTTACTAGTAGTATTAATTCCCATTTTATATTCTGAGTCATACGCGGATAATAAATTATACAATAAAATTAACGGTAATGGTTTTGAGTTAAAATATCATAATCCAATATATTTATTTAAAGACCCTATAAATTATTACAGCTTTATTCATTTTGTTGAATATTCTGCATTATCACTAATTCGGTCTGTTAAATTGATACATATGCTGTTTATATCTGTTATTTGGGAAATTATAGAATTATTTATTCCAAATGAATGGGCTAGAGAAAGTTGGGCTAATAAATTCTGTGATTTAGTATTTAATTTTTTTGGATTTTATTTTTGCAGGAGACTCTTAAATAAAAAGACGCTATCATCTAAAATTTTCCTACAAAATTATTTTGTTTGAATGAGGATGGGTAGATTTAGATATGATTAAGCATTTTTTTAAAATTAATATTTTCATATTTCTGTTTTTGACTGGTTGTGTCTCAACTATCTCAAATCTTGAAATTAGTACTGATGTTCATCAAGAAGATGCAATTGAAAAAATAGATAAATGGTTAGAAGATTTGTCATCAAGAGAAGAATTCAATGGTGCTATCCTAATTGCTATGGATGGGAAAACAGATTTAATGAAAACGTATGGTTTTTCAGACCTTGAGCGTACTAAACGATTAACAAGCAAGTCAGCATTTAGGCTGGCATCAGTATCGAAGCAATTTACTGCCATGGCAATCATGATATTAAAAGAACAGGGTAAACTTTATTTTGATGATCCTGTACAAAATTATCTGAATAATTTTCCATATCCAGATGTAACTATTCGTCATTTATTAACACACACATCTGGTTTACCAGACTATGAAAAATTAGTTTTGCAATTAGATAATAAATCGTCCACAAAATATTTTTATAGAACAGGACAATCAAAAGAAAATATTACCTACGCAGGTGAGCCAAGTCTTTATAAAGAATATCATGATATTCTTTCTATGGAGGATGTATTAGACCTTGTCATCGAAAATAGTAAAAAGAGAAAATTTATGGCTGGAGAAAAATTCAAATACAGTAACACTGGTTATGTACTGCTTGCATATATTGTTGAAAATATCACAGGCCAAACGTTTGAATCATTCATGGATCAGGAAATATTTATTCCACTATCAATGAAAAATAGTAGTGTGTGGAATCTAAATACTACTGTCGGCAAATTGGAAGATAGGGTTCAAGGAACTAATAAAAAGAAATTAAATGATTTTACCTGGATGGATGGTATCGCAGGTGATGGAGCGGTTTTTATTTGCATAGAAGATTTTATTAAATGGGATCGCTCTTTGGCTAACTATACCATTGTATCTGATACAACATTTCAAGAGGCAGTTACTCCATTTATTACTTCTAATGGTGATACCTCTTATTATGGTTTTGGTTGGTCTTTAAGTGAAAATAGTTCTGACATGGATCATACTGGAGGATGGGTAGGTGCTCTAACTTATATTTATAGAAATCCTGAAAATGGTTTGTTATTTGTATTATTGGATAGTTCAACAAATCGACATATGGGAAAGATTAGAAAATCAATTTTAAAATCATTGAAAAATATTTATTAGATGGACTATTTAGTGATATTCAAATATTCGTGGTGTTTGTTGTTTGTGGTATGATGGGTAGATTTGGGTGTGGCTGGTTATAGTAAAATAAATTATGACTTTAATGACCTACCGAAGTGGATTACAAACCTCAGAGATGAATTAGACTTGTCAGGTGTCGGTGTAAGCTTCGTTCGCTTACCACTTGGTAAGGGTTATACATTTTTGCACAAACATAAAGAACAGGAAGAAGTATATATTGTTCTCGATGGTAAAGGCGTTATTTATCTTGATGGTAACCTGTCAAATATTTCAAAAGGAGATATTATTCGTGTTGACCCTAAGGTGGAACGAGCCTTAACTGCGAGTAATAAGTGCGAGTTAGTGTGTTTAATTGTTGGTGCCTTACCGGCAAAAGGTTATCCTAAAAATATCAAGTATAGATCTCTCATTGATGATGGTATACCAAACTGGGAAAAATTGCCACCATGGTATGAAGATAACAAAAAAGTAATTGAAATAAATAAAAAAATTCGAAAAGAAAGGGGTGAGGGTTTGTAATGTTAAACTATAACATGCTACAAAAATGATTTATCAATGGTTACTTAGTCTTTTCATCCTGTCTAACATTTTATCTCCTATTTATCCTCAATCACATTCTTTTATGTCTTATAACATACGCTATGACAATACCTGGGATTTGAATAATAGTTGGTCAATACGAAAAAATAAACTTAGTGAGATATTGATTCAATTTGCACCATCCATAATAGGCATCCAAGAAGGTTTACTTAACCAGGTTCAATATTTAGACAGTTGTCTTATAGATTATGACTATGTGGGAGTAGGCAGAGATGATGGCAAAGAGCAGGGAGAATTTTGTGTGATATTCTTTGACACAACCCGTTTTACTGTATTAAACCATTCGACATTTTGGCTATCTGAAACCCCCGATACCATATCTGTTGGATGGGATGCAGCACTAGAAAGGATCTGTACATATGCTCAATTCCAGGATAAATATACTGCAGAAAAATTTTGGGTTTTTAACACACACTTTGACCATATGGGTGTTATTGCAAGGGAGAGGTCTTCTGAGTTAATACTAGATAGAATTAATATGGTTAATAGTCAATCTCTGCCAGTTATAGTGATGGGTGATTTCAATTCACTCCCTAATAGCACACCTATCAATAAAATAAAAACAGAAATGAGTGATGCCCTGCAGATTTCTTTAGAAAAATTGCAAGGTCCGATGGGAACATTTAATGGATTTAATTTGGATCAACCTATAGAAAAAAGGATTGACTATATTTTCACTAAAAATATTAAGGTATTATCCTACATGCACATCAATGATAGATTAAATAATAATAGACATATTTCAGATCATTTGCCTGTCATGATTGAGACTCAACGATGAAAAATGAAACCAATTTTAATCAAAAAAAAAGGGAGTTATACAACTCCCTTTTTTTGATTATTTAATTAAAGATTAATTGGGAAATAGACTATCTAGTTTTTTCCTAATTACAAATGAATAATTCTCTGGAAGATCATTTGCTAATTCTTCAATTACAATTTTAGTTTCTTTTGGATTTAGACCTTTAAATGGATCAAGAATTCTAGCTGTTCCAGTTGAGTCACCCCAATCACATCCACTGGTAACCCATGCATCAACCGCAGACTGAGTTATTGCGGCGCCGTCGTCAAAATATGCTGCGCATCCACCAGCGTTAACCATTTCCTGAGCCGCCATGCCAGTTGAATCATAATAAGCACAGTATGTAGCTTCATCAAAGGAAAATGCCATGCTAAGGCCATAAAGCAGAAACTGTGCAGACATTGCTGTGCATGTGAAATCTACGCAGTCTAAATCAGCGTCCTCTGCATCACCACATCCTTCATCTACCCATTCATTGACTTTATCTTTATATGCATTGCATTTAGTTAATGTTGCATTCTCAACCCATGGGGCAGCAGCAAGATTTGTTACCATTGTTGTAATTTCTGTTTCAGCAGCGTCACAGTCATAAAGTAAATCGCAGCCTGTATTAAAAGCTAAAAAAGTAAGCGTGCCAAGAAACAGTGTTATTTTCTGTATATGTTTCATACTCTATTAGTACTCCTATTATTAAAGAATTAAGTAGCCCTATTTAATTATAGAAAACCTAAAAACCAAAGAAATAATATGAAGATTATCCTATTGAATATTTATCTCGTAATTCCTTTCTCTTTATTTTTGAATTTTTACAAATATTTTCTAGTTCATTCCAGAATTGGAAACTATGATTCTTAATTCTAGTGTGTATTAATTCATGTAGCATTACATATTCTTGTAAGTATTCAGGTAGGTAGTACAGTAAGTTATTTAAACATATTACATTATTTGATGAGCAACTTCCCCATCTTGATTTTAATGTTTTAAAATTTAATTGATTGTAGTCTAGTTTATATTTTTTGGATAATAGAAATAATCTCTTTTCCGTGTCTCTCCAAAATTTTTTCAATTCATTATCTGACAATTTGAGTTTTAATAATTTTTGTTTTTTTACTTTTTTCTTATTTTTATTTATCCATTCTTTTTTTGAAGATACAAATTCTAATACATGTTCAAATTTTAATTGGGATGGAATAGTTACTGCGACCTCGCCACGACTATCTATTGATATCCTTGCATATTTAGCTCTTTTACTAAATCTTACTTTTAATTCCCCAATGTCATCTAGGATAATACTATCAATAATTTTATTTTTTTTCACAATATTAACTTAAACTAAATGTAAACTATTTACATTAGACATTTACCATGATCGATTTATTTTGTTTAACAATTGTAACACCTAAGATATAGAGTGGCAACACTTCTAACTGTAATTATGTTGTAGATTTAGTTGGTTATGCGAAAAATAATTTCAGCTTTTATTTTAATTAATATTTTATTTTCATTTTTATCAGCTCAAGAGTGGGAGCAATCATTTATTGCAGGAAATGCAGATGTTAATGGCATTTTCATGGGCGGCTCAGAGGTTTTACATCTTGTCTCTCATAAAAATAAATTGTTTGCTTCCATAGGCTATTGGGAAGATGAAAACAATATTTGGTATGGTGGTAATGATATAAGTATTGGCTGGGCTCAAATAATATGTTTAGAAAATGAAGATGATAGTTGGGTGGTTGACTTTGAACTGGGTCTGAATTATTTAAGACCAGAAATCCTCAAGCAGGTTATTTTCACTAAAGATTACAATGGAAATCCATTGGATAATCCTGATACCTTACTCATAGCTGGTGCCTATTCACCCAATTATATATCAGGAATTGTTAAGGCTAATATTTTTATACGGAATGATGTAGATGCTTCTTGGAATCAAATTTTAGTATATGAAGGTGAATTTTCTTCTGGTGAAAGTTATTCCATGCGTGATATTGAAGTATATACCGATCAGGTAACCGGCATTGAAAATTTGATTATTTCTGTAGGTACGCAGGGAATTTTTTCTGGAAAATATAACCCCAATGTAGATGGTAAAATTGAAATAGGATTAAATCCAGAGATTGGACCCTTAGGTATTCGCCCATTAGGAATTACTATTGCTAATAATCATCTTTATTTCTCTTCAGGAAATAAAATATTCAAAAGAAATGATGGCTTTGATCCAAGTTATGTGGTTGTACATAATTTTAATGATTTAAGCTCATATATAAATTCTGCTGTTGGTGGTATAAGGGGTCTCTCAACAATTCCGAATCCATCTGGTCCAGATGAGTCAATGCTATTGATGTGGTGCCCTGATGGTCAATCTAAAGGAACAATATTTCGTCTAGACCCAGTTGAATCACAGGAATTCGACAGAGTTTATGAAACAAAAATATCATTACTAGTAGAGGAATATTTACCTGGTGAAACAGTTACATATCTTCTGGGGGCATATAATGAATTTTATCCATTCACAGACCCTGTGACTGGTGATGAATATAATATTATTGGTATAGAATCTTTGCTCCAAGGTGAAAGCTATCCAATATGGAATAATTTTTATAGTGGTGCAATATTTGTTTTAAGAGATAATAGTGCTCAATATGAACTCCAGGAGATTAATGGAACAATAGACATTGGTGATATTCCTTTAGTTTCTGTTAGATGTTATGTTGGATCACCATTTGAGAATGAGAATGCATTATACTTTGGTGGCTTTGATCCTAATGGTTATACATCAACAAATAAGGCTTGGATTTATAAAATGGGATGGGATGACCTGAACAATTATGAACAAAATTCTTTATCAGTTACTGATTTTATGGTGCATAATAATTATCCTAATCCATTTAATCCAGTAACAACTTTAAGGTATGAACTTCCAGAAAATGGAATAGTGAATATCACCATCTATGATTTGATGGGTCGATTGATAAAAAACCTTTACAACAATTATCAATTTGCAGGTCATAAATCACTTCAATGGAATTCTACAAACGATGAAGGACAGCCAGTGCCAACAGGTGTTTATCTATATAAGATTGAAACAAGGGACTTCAATCAAATAAAGAAAATGATACTGTTCAAGTAACAATTTAAAGTCAAATGCCAGAAACAATAATTCGTGGGTTTTTTGTTTGTGAGATGATTGGTAAATTTGTGTACTATGGACTCTATTACGATAGATATTATAGGGTGGGCAGGATTTTTCATGATTCTTCTGGGTTATTACTTTAATGCAAAAAAGAGACTCTTTTGCTTCTCTATTTGGGGTATAGGAAATATAATCTATTTCCTATACGGATATATTATTCATGCGATGCCTATAATGGCCATGAGTGTGTTTGTCCTTAGTATGAATATTTATGGATATCTTAATTGGGTAAAAGAAGAAAAAATATAGTTTGTCATCTTTATTAGTTCATGTTGAATCTTTATAACAAGCTTTAGTGTAGTTTTTATTTGTTGCATCGTAGGTAGATTCTAAGGTGTTTAAGACAATTATTATTGGTGGTACAGGAGCAACGGGTAGGCAACTAATAAAACAGTTAATACAAAAAGAAAATTGCCAATCAATTACTTCTATAGGAAGAAAACCAGTATTGGATGGTAAAAAAAATGATAAACTTGTAGATGTCGTGGTTGATTCACTTAATGATTTATCACAAACTGAAGAACTCTGGAAAGGTAATGATATTTTTTTTAATTGTATTGGAACAACTAGGCAAAGAGCGGGTGGTGCAAAGGAATTTATTGATATTGAATTAGGTATTTCAAAAGAGGCTGCTAGGATGGCATCGATCGCTCAAATACCCCATGTATCTCTAATATCTGCTAATGGTGCAAACCACAAGATATGGGCTAAAGATTGGTTGCAACCCCTTTTGTATATGAAAACGATTGGGCAAAAGGAGCAAACTATACTCTCAGCATTTCATTTTAATAGTGTGTCAATCTTTAGACCTGGTATGTTAATTAGACTTATGGGAAAAGAAACATGGTATGATAGCTTTGCAACTATTTTAGGATTTGGATTAAGAGTTGATATACTTGCATCGGCTATGATAAAGGATGCAGAATTATCAACAGCTGATAGTGTTAAGGAACCATCTAAATATTTTATTGGTAACAGTTCTATCAGAGATTCTGTCAATCTGTAAAACTTAGAATTGTTTGATTTAGATATGATTAGATTTATCATTTTTACTATGATCTAGTTATGTTTAGATACACTTCATTATTGCTCTTTATAGGATCCATTATGTGCCAGTGCGATTTTAATAATGATGGGCAATTGGATTCTTTAGATATTGTAGATGGTGTTAATTGTATTCTATCAAATTGTAGCAATGATTCTCAATGTTATTTCAATAATGATGGATATCTAAAT
>CAZEER010000080.1:0-9105 GCA_964511215.1 uncultured bacterium
TTGGTAGACGCGCACGGTTCAGGTCCGTGTGTCCTAAAAGACGTGCTGGTTCGAATCCAGTCTCGGGTACATTCAAATCCATATCAATTTATTTTTTATATTTTATTAAAAAAATCATTATGAACATTTTAATTATAGAACCCTACTATACCGGCTCACATAAACAATGGGCAGACAGCTATAAAAAACACTCCCAGCATAAAATAAAAATTTTATCTATGAAAGGACAATTCTGGAAGTGGCGAATGCATGGAGGTGGAATTACACTCGCAAAACAATTCAATGAATTAGATTGGACACCAGATTTATTACTAACAACAGATATGCTAGACCTCACTACATTCATATCACTTACAAAGAAAAAATCATACAATATTCCTACAGCAATCTACTTCCATGAAAACCAACTATCATATCCTTGGTCTCATAATGATCGAGATAATCAAAAGAATCATAATTATCATTATAGTTTCATTAATTATGCATCAGCATTAGCGGCAGATAAGGTGTTATTTAATTCCAAGTTTCACATGGACTCCTTTTTTAATGAAATTCATCCTTTTTTAAAACACTTTCCAGACTATCGGGAGTTAGATACCATTGATGTAATCCGTAAAAAATCTCAAATTCTGTATCTAGGAATAGATCTATCCAAATTTGATGGCCACAAAATAATAAAAGAAGATACACCTGTTATAGTCTGGAACCATCGATGGGAATATGATAAAAACCCAGAATTATTTTTCAGCATTCTTGAAAAGATAAAAAATAATGGATTTAAGTTTAAATTAGTTATTCTTGGCGAAAATTTTAGTACTTCACCGGAAATTTTTGAAAAAGCAAAAAATTTATTTAAAACTGAAATTATCCATTGGGGTTATGCCCAATCATATAAGAATTATGCAAAATGGCTTTTAAAGGCAGATATTTTACCTGTTACATCTAACCAAGAATTTTTTGGAGCAAGTGTAATGGAAGCCATTTATTGTGGTACATGGCCTATTTTACCTTGCCGACTATCCTATCCTGAGCTCATTCCAATAGATAAACATGCAGACCATTTATATTTCAATGAGAATGAATTATATGAAAAAATTAAATGGGCACTCAAAAATTGTAGAATAATACGAGAATCTAAGATATCTTCTATGGCTTACTCATTTGACTGGAAGAATATGGCGCACAACTATGATCAAACATTAAAAGATATAAGGTTAAGTTGAAGTTTTAATTTAGATCTAGTAATTAATTGAAAATTATTTTACAAGAATCATCTTTCGCACATATTGAAAACGTTTTCCCTTTAGCTGATAAAAATAAAATCCTCCTGGCATTAAGCTTCCATCATCAGAGATACCATCCCATCTTATTCTATATTCCCCAGGACTTAATTTTTCATTGATAAGAGTTTTAACTTTTACTCCAAGGAGATTGTATATCTTTAATTGAACCAATTCATTATTTAAGATTGCAAAATGAATCATTGTTGAGGTATTAAAAGGGTTTGGATAATGAGGATATAGATTGGTTCCTCTTGGATAATTTTTATCACTATTAACTCCAACGCCATCATTAATTGAAATATCAAAAACTAAAGGAAAATGATCAGAAGCTTCTTGCGTATCATCCCATTGCAAATTATAATAATCCAAAGCTATATCATTCATTGCCAATGTATTCAAGATATAATATTTACCCGAATCGATAGTAGCATCTGAAAAAAATATATAATCCAATTTCCCTGGATTAAATGATGAACCATCTGAACGCCATGTATACCCCATACGTTTATGAGATTGTCTAGGGAAAAGTTCTGCAACTGCTGTTGAATCCCAGTCCGGGGGGAAATCAACTCCATATTGGTTTTCATCAACAATATCACCAATTCTTATGGTCTCTATTTGTTGGCGATAGCCTACATAATTAAAGTCTCCAACATGAATAAAAGGTGTCCCATTTTCTAATTCAAAAGGTCCAGAATCATTATTTACCCAATCTCTCCAGACTCCTGCAAACTCATCTACCTGTTGTTGTCTATCTTCATTATTCGCACAACATGACAAATGTGAATTAAAAACTAATAGATTATCTCCAAGCTCATCTTCTGTATCCAGTAACGCAGCCATAGTTCTTTCTGAACTAATCATATTTGCATCATTTAGAATAGGAAATCGTGAGAGGACAACCAGATCTCTATATGTCCAACTTGCATGCCACTGCTCATCAGAGAACCATGATTGTATCACATCATCTATTTCGTTCCAATCTGAGTGCTCTTGTAAAGCAATAATATCAGGGTCCAGTGCCTGTAATATTCGTTTAAAATGATTTTTCCTATCATCATCAATAATACCTTCATTAAGAGTGTTATAAGAAACTATCCTGATATCACTTTCATTTTGTCGTTCCAAAATAATTGGCTCTGGACTTAGAGGAACATCATCTACATCTATATTAAAAGATACTCCTCCTTCATTATCAGGTAAATAATCAGAATTTTCTTGCCCCTCATATAATACAATTTTCCCTTGTGTTAAAACTTGTGTATCATTCATTGTAAGTGGTAGTGAATTTCTAGAAATTGCAATTTCAAATTCTGCTGAAGTAACCGTTGGAGCAATACGAAGAATTAAATCATTTTGCCATATTTCTATTTGCTCATTATTTATATGTTGATAACCCGATCGTTCACCAAAGATCCAGTCTAATTCAGCGCCTATACCATGAACATTAATTCCTGTTTCCGAATTGTTATCAGCATCAATATATAGATGGAATGAGTTCCAATCTTGCATCAAAAATTCACCATCAAAAAAATTGAAATACATGAATAAAAATTCTGAGTCATAAGTAATTTTTAAAGTAGAAAAATCTGCACTATTCGCATCACCTTGTTGATCAGAGTATGCAATATCAACATCATCCCAATCATCAAAGATCCCATTAATTGAAATAGGATGCCCACCAAACAATATTGAAAATAAAAAGGGGCTGAACATCAATATGTACAGCCCCACTAAGTTGTTTTTTCCTATTTTAGTATTATACATTCATCATATCCAAAACAAGCCTTATACCCCATCCTGTAGCACTCCCTTTAGGATGTATACTATTTGGTTTTACTCCCCATGCTGTACCTGCAATATCAAAGTGAGCCCATGGTATATCATCCCCTACAAATTCTTTCAAGAACGCACCTCCTGCTATTGAACCTGCCTGCATCGGCGCTCCAGTATTCTTGACATCTGCAATTTCACTTTTGACCTGTTTACAATATTCAGGCCAGAGAGGTAATTCCCAAATTTTCTCACCAGTTGATTCCGATGAATCCTTTATTTGATCCATAAGTTTAGTATTGGTACCCATAACACCTGTAGCTATGTGCCCCAAAGAAATCAATACAGCTCCTGTAAGTGTTGCAAAATCTAAAATATATTCTGGATCATAATGTTTTGAAGCATATGATAATCCATCTGCAAGAATGACACGTCCTTCAGCATCGGTGTTTAAAACTTCAATTGTTTTCCCATTATAAGCTTTCAAAACATCACCTGGTTTATATGCCTTAGCTCCACTGAGATTCTCTGTTGAAGGTATAATACCCACTACATTTAACTTTGGTTTTAGAATTGCAAGTGTTTTAAATACACCTAATACAACAGCTGAACCACACATATCATATTTCATCTCGTCCATTTTAGCTGCAGGTTTAATAGAAATACCACCTGAGTCAAATGTTAACCCCTTTCCAACAAGAACTTTTGGTTTTGCCCCACCTCCATTCAGGTATTCTAAAATTATAAATTTAGGCGGTTCATCTGTACCAATGGAAACACCAGCTAGTCCTCCCATCCCCATTTCTGTAAACTCATCTCTATCAAAGACTTTACAATTCATTCCACCTTGTTCTGCAATTTCTTTTGCCACATTAGCTAATTTCGTTGGTGTAGCTACATTACCAGGATAATTCCCAAGATCTCTAGCAAGACAGACTCCATTTGCAATAGAGACACCTTTGGAAATTTCATCCTTATGGCAACCTAAAACAGTAATAGAGACTAATTGAAAATCATCTTCTTTTTTAGTTTTGTATTCAGAAAACTGATAACTTCCTAATACTAGACCTTCACCCATTGCTTGGCAACTGTCTTGACCAGTGCAAAAACAATCTACAACTAAATGACTAACTTTTTTTTCAATAGCGATCTTAGATGCATTACCAGCTACCACTCTCACATCATCTGCATCATAATTATCTTTCTTGCCCAATCCTAATAAAAGGAAACGTTTACCATCAGCATAGAAAAGATGGGATTCTCCTTGTTTTCCTTTTACATCTCCTATTTTAATTGCTTCAGAAAATAAGCCGTTATATTTTTTTTCAATTTCAACTCCCAAAGGTGTAAAAGTTTTATCAGCATAAACCCCTGCTACAATTAATCCCGCATCTATTTTATCCCACTTGTCTTTTGAAAGATTCACTTTAGAAATATGTGCCATAAAGTTCCTTAATTTGTTTTATTAAATAAAATTTGCTGGAATTTACGAAGTAGTTTTAATTATTTCATTTGCATAATCTACATTTTACATAAAGTTGCTTTGCTCTAACTTTGCAATTAACACTATGAAGTTTTTTAATATTAGGCCACTAGAAAAACGTCCAGTTTTTATTCTTTTCTTGATGTTTTTCTTTATAATAGCTGCGAGTATCACAGGATCCGCATTTAGAGATTCAGTTTTCCTTATCCATTTTAATAAGAATTATCTATCAATAATGTATATTTTCATAGCATTCTTAATGGCATTTGCAGTTTTCGCTTATAAGAAATTTACTGTTCATAGAGATCAACTTACTCTCACAACATTCGCAGGAATTATCTTTTCAATTTCTTTATTTATATTGCATTATCATCTTTCTAGATGGGTAATCCCATTTTTTTATGTATGGATGGAAATCATTATAATTTTATCCGCAATTCAATTTTGGATTATTGCAGGTGAAGTATTTAATCCTCGTCAGGCTAAGAGGACATTCCCTTTAATAATATCCGGTGGCTCTTTTGCAGCAATAATTGCTGGATACGGAATCAAACCTTTTATTAATCACTATGGGTCAGATAATTTATTATTTATAACAATTTCCTTTCTGTTATTTGGTGCTCTAATAGGACGGTTAATACGGCCATATAGAGTACCAACTAAAACCATAGTTATAAATTCACAGCCATATCCTAAGATCAAAAAAATAAAATTTGATACCTATATTATTGCAATTGCTTTGATGGTAGCGTGTTCCGCTTTTCTATCGAGAAGTGTAGACTATCAATTTAAAATGTTTGCTGTATCAATTTATCCTACACAGGATACACTCGTAAACTTTTTTGCCAACTACTACATAACAACAGGCATTGCTACCCTTGTAATGCAACTTTTTATAACAGGTATGGTTCTACAAAAATGGGGTATCCTAGTCGGCCTCCTAATACTACCAATCAGTCTATTACTAGGGTCTGTTGGCTTTATAATGAGTGGATCATTATTAGCAGTTTTTATTACAAAATTCTCTGACCAAGTATTCAAATTTTCTATTTATAATTCTGCTAGAGAGATACTTTGGCTTCCTCTATCACCTAAGAAAATACGGGAAGTTAAACCAAATATTGATGGCACAATTCGTGCATGTGTTGAAGGTTTTGCAGGACTTTTAATTTTTTTATTAGTCTCATTTAACCTATTACCTGAGCCAAAATTATATATTTTAAGCATCATTTCTATTTTTGGGATTGCATTTTGGATATGGATTGTTGTCCATTTAAAAAAAGGTTATATACAATCAGTAATTAATTCCATTGAAAATAGAAGATTAAATCTTGATAAAATTGAATATGATGTCACAGATGCTAGTACAGTAAGCACTTTGGATATAGCATTAAAAAGTAAGGATGAATTCAAGCAACTCTTTGCCTTAGATCTTCTCTGGAAATTATCACTAGATCCATGGAAAAAAACTATTAAATCTTTATTCTCTAATGGATCTACTGCAATTAAAAGGGGTGTAATTGAACTAGCATGGAACAAGGAAGATATCCTACCTAATAAACTCATTTTAAATCAAATTGAAAAACAAGAAGATATTACTCCTTATGCAATTATCTGTGCATCTGATAGAAAGATTAATAATATTGCAGAGAAACTATGTCCTTTACTTAATTCCAAGGATAAGAAAATTAGATTAGCAACAGCAGTAACTTTACTAACTGATAATATTAATCATAATGAAGCTAAAACATTAATAAATAAAGTACTTTTTGAAAATAATGAAGATGAAATTCTGTTATTTATTGGATTTGTCAAATCTTCCCCCAATATACTTAATAAAGATATTATCATTAACTTCCTAGAATCAGACTCCATTGATATAAATAATGCTATATTGATCCATTTAGCAAAGTATCCTGATGTTATTTATTTAGATAAAATTCTAGATCTATTTGAAAATCCTGCTACAGTAATGAATGCGAGAAAAACTTTACTGAAGATTCAAGGTGGGGATGTGGTTAATAAACTAGTATCTATTATTAATAACAAAAAATCAAATCCAAAAATTCGCAAAGAAATACTAGGAATAATTCATCATTTCCATCATGATAGTTTAATAGACACACTAATGGATCTAATGGACGATCCTGAAATGTCAATCTTAAACGAAGTGAGTAACACTCTTTTGAAAATTTCGAAAATTCAAAAGCTTAACAAAATTGATTTAATAAAAATTGATGAAAAAATACGAATTCTTTCACAAAGAGCATTTCAATTACATCTATTTAATGATTCACTCATAAATGATTCCCACTCACAGCTTATCAAAGATCATATTGATGATGATTTAACAATATTGATCTCTATACTTTTAAGACTGGGGACTATTAAAGAACCGGATATTCCAATAGAAATGTATATACGGTATATTGATAGTAATGATAGTAATCTATTGCCACTAGTACTAGAGTTAGTAGAGTCAACATTCTCAAAAACAGCTGCTAGATTCACTATACCGTTGATTGATCCTGAAACCAATCCAGTTAAAATTTGCCAAGAAATATTTAATGATAAATTTCTTTCTAAAAGTGATATGCTATTATACTGGGCAAATAACCCACACTATTGGAAAACATGTATTGCTATTCATTACTGCATTCTTAAAGAGAAAGTATCGGTATTAAAAAAAATAAATTGGGGGTCATTATCTAATAAATTATTTGGTAATAATTATTTAACAAAATCAGAAGAAGAATACTTGAATAGAAATTTTTTTCATAACAAAATCATTAACGATAAAAGCAAAATTATGTACTCAATCTTAGAAAAAACACTTTTGTTAAAATCCGTTGAACTTTTTGAAAATATCCCCGGAAGTATTTTAGCAAAGATTGCACAAATTTCATCAGAGGTCCAATTAGAGTCTGATGAAATAATATTCAATGAGGGTGATGATGGCCAATCCTTATATATTATCATTTCTGGAAAAATCAACCTAATCCAAAATAATATTTTAATTACTAGCTTGGAAAAAGGAAATTGTATAGGAGAGATGGCTCTATTAGATCAAAATCCACGTTCTGCGGGAGCTATCGCAAATGAAGAAACAATATTATTGAAAATTGATCAGCTAGGATTTTATGAACTTTTGGCAGGCAATGCTGATATAATGAAGCAAATTGTTAAAATCTTGGCTAAACGTTTAAGAAAAATGAATAAAAAACTTACAAACGACCTAAGGTAAGATTATCTATAACGCCTGGATCAGCTAAAGTCGATGTGTCTCCCATATTTTCAAGATCATCTTCAGCTATTTTGCGGAGAATTCTCCGCATTATTTTACCTGATCTAGTTTTTGGGAGTGCGGGCGTAAATTGAATTTTATCAGGTTTGGCATGGGGACCAATTTCTTTTTTAACTGATGACAAAATATTGTTTTTAATTTTTTCTGATTCTTCTACTCCTGTCATTAATGTTACAAATGCATAGATCCCCTGCCCCTTTATATCATGAAGAAAGCCTACTATGGCCGCCTCTGCAACACCTTCAGCTTTACCAATCGCTCCTTCCACTTCAGCGGTTCCAATCCTATGCCCAGAAACATTTAAAACATCATCAACTCGTCCAGTAATCCAGTAATAACCATCTTTATCTCGTTTGGCACCGTCTCCAGTAAAATAATACCCGGGGAACTGTGAAAAATAAACATCGATGAATCGTTCATGGTCTCCATAAATAGTTCTCATTTGACCAGGCCAAGATGATTTTAGCGCTAAAAGACCCGAAACATTATTCCCTTTAATTTCCTTACCATCATCTGATAAAAGTACAGGCTCAATTCCAAAGAATGGAAAAGTCGCTGAGCCTGGCTTCGTAGGAGTCGCACCAGGAAGTGGACTAATTAATATTCCACCTGTCTCTGTCTGCCACCAAGTATCTACAATTGGACATTTATTTTTACCAACAATTTCATAATACCATTTCCATTCAGGCTCTTTAATTGGTTCGCCCACCGTGCCTAATACTCTCAAAGATGATAGGTTTCTAGAATTGACCCAATCATTGCCTTCTTTCATTAAGGCACGTAAAGCTGTAGGAGCAGTATAAAACTGGTTAACTTTATGCTTATCAACGACATCCCAAAATCGTCCAAAATCAGGATAATTAGGAACACCTTCAAATATTATTGTAGTTGCCCTATTTGACAAGGGTCCATATACAATATATGAATGTCCTGTTATCCATCCTAAATCAGCGGTACACCAGTAGATATCTCCCGGCGTGTAATCAAAAACCATTTCATGCGTATATGAAACATATGTTAAATATCCACCTGTAGTATGCAAAACACCTTTAGGTTTACCAGTTGAGCCTGATGTGTATAGTATAAATAACGGATCTTCTGAATCCATTACTTCTGGAGGGCAATCTGATGTTACTCCTGAAATAGCCTCATGCCACCAAATATCACGGTTTGTATTCATTGTAACATGTTCTCCTGTTCTACGAACGACTATTACATGTTCAATGGATGGAGTCTGACTTACAGCATTATCAGCATTAGTC
>CAZEER010000081.1:0-8956 GCA_964511215.1 uncultured bacterium
CTGGCCATGTATGGCTATTTTTATTTTCATAATAATAATCTAGACCAACTATTATTCGCCCATTTGGCTTCAGCCATTTATTCCGGATATGTCTTAAAAGCTTTTCTGGTTTTTTAAAATAATATATCACCTCCATACTATGAACAATATCCATTTTTTCTTCAGGTTTCCAATGCATTAAATCTGCATATATATATTCACCCATTGGGTCAATCGTTTTTGCTTTTCTGATCATTTCTAATGCTCCATCAATACCTAAAGATCTTTTACAGAGGGGATTTTTCCTCATTTTTCTTACCACCCATCCGTTACCACAACCCGCATCAATAAATGTAAATTTTTTTGATTTAATTGATAGCATAGTGTCTAACATCACTCTTACTGCTTCAGAATGATTTTTCTCCATACCAAAATCTTTATCAAGCACAGCCCATTCATTGAAAATATCTATCGCTTTTCTGCTAGATTTAACCATTTATCTATAATAGTTAAGTGTTCCAGAAACCGCTATGCCAATACTAATAAAATAGATTATCCCCGATATTTCATCTGGAATACTCAATAAAGAATCCAAAAAAATTATCGAGCCACCTGCAACACTCATCCATAATATCATCACAAAGAATTTTTTTAATTTTCCCAATACTATAGATATGTTGACCAAATCAAGATATAATAAAAAAATAAATAACTTAGAAATACAATAATTAATGTTCTGATAATATATTTTTTCAAATTTCACTCAATATTGTCGATTAACATTAATAGATCCATTACAGAATGAACTAAATCAAAATCACAATCACCAGCCCAGAATTGGAAATCACTTATCTCATCATTATTTATAATTATTGATGATAATTGTTCACAATCTAATAAGGTAATAATTCCATCACTGTCTAAATCTCCTTTAGGGTTGATTTTTTGGTAATCAAGAATCACATCATAACCTGCAAAAATGCAAACAAATGAAACTTCACTATGCCCACCCATCTCTTCTGGATACAATACAAGATTAATCTCAGATGCTCCATTATTAACAAAAGTGTCATGAGCTATTTGAGCATTTTCGTAGGGAATGATATCATCTCCGATCCCATGATAGAAATATGTAGGGCTTTCTGGGACCCAATTAAAAAGAGTATTTTCATTTAATGTTTGTCGGAAAAAATGTTCTTCATCATCAATAAACTCCTGCAATACATCTGGTAATAATATATCCAAAGGATTATCCGGCATCAAATTATTGACTTCACTCCCCGAGTGTGTACCATCATAAAGCGAAGACAAAGTATCAGCCCAGAATGGATCAAAATAATCATTAAATTCAACATTAAGACCCTGATAATTCCACAAATGGCTTGTTAAAACATATGGTACATAATAAGGACTGGGGTAGAATGGAATTGATAAAAAATAATCTATCATAGTTCCAGAAAGATCATAGGGACCTGCCATTGGAAAAGAGGCAGTGATATGTAATTCTTCAGAGTAATTTAACTGAATCCCACGTTGTGCAGCCAAAGTTGCATATCCACCCTCTGAATAACCTATTAAAAATAATTGATCATTATATTGGAATTTGTCCACATTCTGAAGCTCATAAGATAAATGTTTTACAGCTCTAATCATATTCACCACCGATCGAGTGTATGAATCAGCAATTATATAAGGATGATATTTATCCGGGTTTCCAATGCCCTCATAATCTGGAAAAATCGTAATAAAGCCGGATGGTGTACTAATTAAACCAACCATTAGTACTTCTAAATTATCGATTGTCATTCCTGCAATGGAGGGAGCGGCATCATCAAGTAATATTGTCCCATGTTGATAACTTAATATCGGGAATGCTTTTAATGGCTCTTGAGGTATCGAAACTAGTCCAGAAAGTGTATCTATGGTACCATCAGGACGATGTGATTCATATTTGATATCATAAATTGAAATTGGATATATGGGTAATGGCAAATTATTCCCAAGAGAATTAACAATAAACTGTATTGTAGAAATCGATAGTGTATTTTGATTATTAAACCCTATTAGATCACCAGGATCAGATGATATTGTACCAATAAAAAAAAGAAATCTTCCAATTATAATTCTAAAAGTTTTCATATAGTATGTTACTATTTAACACTCATTATTTTCCTTAAAATTTTCTTATCATTTGGTAATAATCCAGCATCAATTAATCTTGGAGTAAGAGTTTTTAATCTTGGTTCTTTTTTAAAAACTTTAGAAAAAATTGGTAGAGCATCTTTTAAATTACCTTGCCCGGTTAATGCAACCGCTGACCAATATGGTAGTTCTGGATTTTCTGGGTAAAATGCAGTTGCTTTTTCATATTCAGACAATGCCTTATTAATATTTTCTAATTCCAAATAATAATCTCCTTTATTCGCGTGTTGGTAGGCACGATGAATTCTAATCAATCTTTTTAGTTCTTTCAGTGGTGTGGAATGATCATCTACTCTAATATCCATTACTATATCTTTCCAAGGGATTCCTGTTGGTTCTCCACTTACAATCAGCATGGCAGCTGACTGCATTCCTCTTATATCACCACCCTCTTTTTCTGCTGCTTCTAATGATGCCATCATTTTATCAGCTAAATCACCATTTGTTTTTTCAAATGCAGCTGCCATAGCTGGCCATACAGATTCTTTTTCCATAAGATTGGCTTGTACAGAGTAATTCTTACCAATTTGATGGCCTGCCGCATAAATACAATTTTCCCCAGTATAAGCTGCTACACTGCCTTTTACATCAATCATGGCCACTTGTCGAACTGCTGCACCCTTATCCTCTTCTATAAGACTTTTTAATACATCCTCTGCAGTTTGTCCACTCTCCATTCGTCTTAACCCTTCGGGCCCATATTCTACTTTTACAAATGATTGAGTTGCAACTGCACCAACGCCTGCTTTTGCCCAGGGAACTAACGCACCTACGGAAAACCAATGACTCTGTACGGCGACACCTAGTTCACCTGTATTTTTATCATAAGCTACAATAGAGTAGGTATTTATGGGTGTAGACTTTGGTAATGTTTGTGAAAACAAAACACCCAGAAGAATTCCAGGTGCTATAATTATTGTATTTAAAATTTTATTATATAATTTATCCATAAATCATTATGGGTTTTTACAACAAGGTTTAGTACAATTTGACGCACATTTTTTATTGACCTTATTTGTACAACATGGCTTAAAACAGTTTGTCCCACATGCTTTTACAAAATTCTTTTTGCAACAGGGTTTAGTACAGCTTTGAGAACAAGCTTTAGAAACTTTGTTACAGCAATCCGGCTTACTACAGATTACATCTGACTTACAATTAATTGCTACATTTATTTGAGGATTAAAATTTAAAGAAGTCACTGCCATTATTACGATGAAGGAAACAACAATACCTAAATTTAAACGATTCATTTTTTACTCCAGTTTGTATTAATAATAATGAAATTATGAAAAAATAAAATTATTAGGGAATAGATCCTTTGATTTAAAAATAAAATTTATTCGAAGAATATGAGTGAAAATTACTACTAATTTTTATAGGTAGCGAATAAAGGTTAAATGCCAGTGAAACTCGCATATCTTTACTCTTATTGGTTTCTACTGAATGCTCTAATCTGGAATCAAATAAAATCATTTTTCCAGTCCGCGACTTCACAGACCATTTATACCAAGAATTATTGATTTTCTTTCTAAATATAATATTGCCTGAATTTTTTGGTGTTTGGAGGTAATATACACCTGATAGTATCGCATTTTCTTTATGATCATGCCAGCCAGTAGATTCTCCTAATCTTGCTATATTAAACCAAAACTCATTTTTAATAAAACCTAATTCTTTAAAAGGTATAACTAAAGAATGATCTGTAATCTTTTTTCCCTCACTACAAGCAAGATTGAATATTTTTTTAATATCAGAAACATGTTCTATATCTAGATAATGATTTTCCCACCTACCATTTATATTATGAGAATATGTTTTTTTATTTTTTAATTTAAAAATTGAATCAGTTATCTGACTACGTATATTCTTAGATAAACTAGGATAAATTTCTTTAATCAATTCTTTACAATCTTTCAAGTTTTGCAAGCCCAAAAGTTTGGTGTACAACCGTAACTAGAAAAAAAAGAACTATCATTTTTTGAGAAATAACCTGAAAAACTAATGCTTGCTGTCCTGTACTGACTGATGGTCCAAACTGAAGAATTCCCACATAAACAAAAATTGAAATGAAAAATAAGCCATATCCAATGACATAAATTTTTTCTAATAATGCCGATCTAATAATTACTACAGAATACAATAAAGCTGTTATAAGAAAACAGTGAAAAATATTATTTGCAAAAAATACGTGAAATTCAAAAACTAGATCTGTGGGCGTTAATCCTGTACCTATTAAACAGATGGATCCTCCAAATGCAAAAATAGAGCCTATGGATGCTAAAAAATAATTTAGGTTATCATTTCCTAATATCTGTGGTAGTACCAAATAATATAAAACATAGGTTAGACCAGCTATAGTTAATGAAAATGAAAAAATTATCATAGACAAATAATTTGGTTCACCATTTTTTGCAGCGTAGGCACCCATTCCAGAAAAAAAATTTTCTGAGAGGGAATAGCCCGTTGTATGAGGATTATGAATCGTTCCACCTGGGTAACATAACATTCCAATAATTTGCAGTAAAATAAAGATTCCCACCATCGTTCTTGGTATTACTACCAAAACTGCTCTTTTATTAATATTGCTAATTATTTGATGTTTAAACATTATTTTAATTTTTTAAACAATTTTGAATAATGTTTTCTACTAATTTATTGAAAAATAGATAAATGTGACCAAGGTCACCTAGAAAAAAAAGTTTGTAGGGAGATTGAAATTCCAGAACGTATATTTTGTTACCAGTACCTATTTGGGTACGTTTGGTATGTAGAAAAGGGGCATAATTCACTTATTGTACCTAGCTCAATTATGAGTTATGCCCCAAATATTTATATAACTTCAGGTACATAATTATATATTGATCTTGGAGGCCTTTCATAATTCTTTTGCTGTACCCTATCTGGCAATACGACTTCAGGAGATTCTACTTCAGTATAATGTATAGAGTTTAAAAAATGATTTATACAGTTAATACGTGCTCTCTTTTTATTATCTGACTCGACTACATACCATGGAGAAAATTGAGTATCTGTATGCTCAAACATATTATCTTTCGCTTTTGAATAATCATCCCACCTCCTAACAGATTCTAAATCCATGGGGCTCAATTTCCAACCCTTTGTTGGATCTTCAGCTCGTGCTTTAAACCTTTTCATCTGTTCTTCAGCGCTTACTGAAAACCAATATTTAATTAGTTGTATACCTGAGCTAATAATCATCCTTTCAAATTCAGGGCAGGTTTGCAAAAAATTTATATACTGCTTCTCTGTGCAAAAACCCATAACTTTTTCTACACCACCACGGTTGTACCAGCTTCTATCTAGGATAACAATTTCACCAGCAGCAGGTAAATGCGTAATATACCTTTGATAATACCATTGGGTTTTTTCACGATCAGTCGGAGCAGCTAGCGCAATAACTTTACAATACCTTGGATTTAAATTTTCGGTTAAACGTTTTATTGTACCACCTTTACCGGCAGCATCACGACCTTCAAAAATAATTACAATTTTTTTACCTTCATCTATAACCCAATCCTGTAGTTTAACCAACTCAATTTGGAAATCTTCTAATTTTTTCTCATATTTTTTATTGAATTCTTTCTTTTCACTCATTTTTTTCTTCTTTCCTAATAATTAATAAAATTATAATATTTATTTAAGATTCACACCTAGATCAAATAATCTAACTCTAACCAAATAAGAAAAAGTAGATAGCTTATCTAAGGTTTTATTGAATTATTGAACCATTACTATTTTTTTTGTTTCCCTAAAATTTTCTGCTTCTACAGTAAAAAAATATACACCAGTTGCTACTGAATAGCCTTTATTATTCTTACCATTCCAATTTATTGAATTATAACCTGACTTTTTTTCACCATTATATATACTACAAATCACTTTTCCAGATATATCATGGATATAAATTTTTATAGTTTCACTTTTAGGAAGATTATATTGGATTTTTATTGAAGAATTGAATGGATTAGGAAACCCATTATAGATGATCAATTTTTCATGATTTTCCTTTTGAATTAAAAGAGCTCCATCGCAAGTAGTTGTATCTTGATAACCAATATAATTTTCTATACATATGGGATATGGCGGACATAATAAATTATTAAAAATATTGAAATGAATGGCATTACCCCACTCGAAATCCAAAAAACAGATTTCATCATCAAGATTACCACTCAATTGATTATCATTTAAATATAAATATTGCAAATTGGTTAAATTTTCCAATCCAAATGGCAATCCACCGGTTAATTGATTATCATATAGAAATAATTGTTCTAAAGTAATTAAATTGCTAATAGCATCAGGGATTTCTCCTATTATAGCATTACTATATAATAATAACTGAGTGATATTTTCTAAATCTCCAATCTCAGATGGTAATGGTCCATTAAGATCATTTTCATATAAATAAAGATGAGTTAAATTTTCTAGATTCCCGATTTCAGAGGGAATTTCTCCGGTTAAGCTATTATCGTGTAACAGTAAATACTTTAGGTTAATTAGACTACCAATCTCAGGAGGGATAGATCCTGAAAGTCCTGTGCCCCCAAGATTAATAGAATCTGTAGTCTCTACCATATAACATTGTCCCCAAATAGTGAATTGCATTTCAGGTATTGATTCACAATTTGAAGTATCTTGGATACCAATATTCCCTATAATACAGTCTGGGTAAGGTGGACAAAATTGGTTTCCAGAAATCTTTACTAAAGATGGGTTATCCCATTCTGTTTCTAATTCACACATATCACAAGGTAATTCACCAGTTAATTGATTATCATACAAATATATGCGTGTTAAATTATTTAGATTCCCAATTCCTGGCATATGACCAACAAAACTATTGCCATTTAAATAAAGATGTGAAAGTTTTGTTAATTGCCCAATTCCACTTGGTAAAGAACCCGAGAGATTATTATCAAATAAATATAATTTTTCCAGATTTACAAGATTTTCAAATTCTTCTGGTATTGGTCCTGATAGATCATTGGAAGATATACTTATATATTCTAAACTTGTTATATTACCCAACTCAGCCGGAATTTCTCCAGAAAGGCTATTCCCATATAATTTAAGACTAATTAGATTGAAAAGATTTCCGATTGACGATGGAATTGCACCAGTAAATTCATTATTTTGCAGAAATAAATAATTTAAATTAATTAGGTTTCCAATCTCATCAGGTATAACTCCTGAGAGATTATTTGCAGCAAGGTTTAAAAAATTTAAATTTGTCAAATCTCCTATTTCTAATGGAATTTCTCCAGAAAGATACAACCCCGATAGATCTAATGAATCAGTATATTCAATTGAATAACAATTACCCCACAGCTCCACTTCATTCTCATTACAATTTTGCGCGCTTGGAATACATATGATTGAAAAAAAGATAGTTAAAACATATTTAAATCCAGTCATTGTTTTTTGCTGTTAATTCATTAGTCACATTGCCTGTATTTATTACTCCTCTAGGCTCAACTAACATAATTTTGCATTCATTTTTAGCAAAAGGTTTATGCTTAATACCTCTAGGTACTACAAATAAATCACCTTGGGCTAAATTAATTTTACCATCTTCAAGTTCAATTTTCATTTCCCCTTCTATTACTATAAAAACTTCATCTGTATCATCATGCGTATGCCAAATAAATTCTCCTTTAATTTTAGCAAGCTTGAATTGATAATCATTCATTTCCGCAATCACTCGCGGAGACCAAAATTCAGAAAAATTTTGAAATTTTTTATTTATATTTATTTTTTTTGAAATCATTAATTCATTCCTAAAAAAGCAATGTTTTTAAACATAATTTGTAAAATATTACTTGAACAATTATTAAAAGATTTGAAAAAATACAATCAATCACTGGATTATGAGGCAGGTGGATGTCTATACGGTTGAAAAGGAATTAAAAGAAGGTTTTTGATATTGGAATTTTCTTTCGAATTCATATGTGTATCGATACCATATTTTAAATTATTCATTTGATCTATGCTAGTAACGGTTCTAAAAATGTGATCCCATACAGAAAATATATTTCCATAATTACTATCTGTATGAGGTTGTATGTAGTGATGATGTATCTTATGAAAATTGGGTGTAACTAAAATATAAGAACAAACTTTATCAATAATCGATGGTAATCTTATATTGGCATGAGAAAAATGTGCAAAAAAGACAGAAATAGTTTGGTAAATCATCACAAGACCAAAACTTGCTCCTGTTATTAGAACTGCAATGATTGTAAAAAACAATCTGAAAACATTTTCGCCAGGGTGGTGCCTTAATCCACTAGTAACATCTACATAAGGGTCACTATGATGAATAATATGGAATTTCCACATCCATCTGACTTTATGTTGGATCCAATGAATTAACCATGCACCTATTAGATCCATCAATACTAAACCAACCGAAAGGTGAATCGATAATGGTAAATTGAGTTGGTGTAATAAACCACTTTTATTAATACCATTATACTCTACTGCTGCAATAATACCAATTGCACCTATTAAATTCACAACAAGAGTTATAATTGTAAAAGTAAGATTGATACCAGCATGCCTAATTTTATTATAATTAGTGCTGAAAAGAGGTATCCCTGATTCTAAAATCAAAAAAAAGGTCAAACCCCCAATGAGAAATATAATCCTTAGTTCATCAGATATATGATTAAAAAAATACAGTAATTCATTCATAATGTTATACCTAAGAGTATCATCATCTTGATTAAACTACAAATAAAAATACTAT
>CAZEER010000082.1:0-8848 GCA_964511215.1 uncultured bacterium
TAATATAATTTTTATATATCATTGTATTTCTCTTTAGTTAGTCATGAAATATTTTAAACATCAAAATCTTCTATTATGATTATTTAAGTTGAGCATGATTAAAATTAATGAAGTGGAATAATTTTTCTTAAAGAATCAATTATTTGATCAACATGGTTTTTTTCTGCAATGAGTGGTGGGGAAAGTGCAATGATATCTCCTGTGAATCGTAACAATATATTTTTATCATGAAATGCATTTTCAAAAACATCATATCCTCTTTTCCCAATTTCTCCATTCCTTGGGGACATTTCAATCCCTCCAACAAATCCAAGATTCCGAATATCAATTACATGATCAACTCCATTTAAAGAATGTAATGCGTCTTCCCAATATTGTGCCATCTGTGCTGCTTGATCAAATAAACCCTCCTCAGAATATACTTCAAGAGTTGCAAGAAGGGCTGCGGCTGCCAAGGGATGTGCTGAATAGGTATAACCATGGAATAGATCAATCATTTTTGGATCTCCATCTTGATAGGCATCATAAATTTCTTTTTTGACCATCACTGCTCCCATAGGAACCGTCCCACTAGTAAGACCTTTAGCACAAACAATCATATCGGGAACAACATCAAAATATTGTGCAGCAAAAGGCGTTCCCAGTCTTCCAAAACCCGTAATTACTTCATCAAAAATTAGTAGAATATCATGTTTTGTACATATCTCTCGAATTTTTTCTAGATATCCTTTGGGAGGGATTAATACACCTGTGGATCCTGCGATCGGTTCGGTTATGAATGCAGCTATTTGATCTGCTCCATGTTTTTCAATAATACGAAGTAAATCATCAGCCAGTTCCATTCCCCATTGTGGGACACCTTTACTAAATGCATTTTTATCCAAATTATGAGTAGTCACTACATGATCTACATTTTCAAGAAGAGAGAAATGTTTTTTATTCAACGGAAGGCCACCTACTGAAATTCCACCAAATCCAACGCCATGGTATGCTCTCTCTCTACCCACTAATAGTGTTTTATCAATTTTCCCTCTATGTTGTTGATACCCAAGTGCTATTTTTAAAGCTGTATCAACAGACTCTGAGCCTGAATTAGTAAAAAAGACATATTGAAAATCATTGGAGGGAGCAATATCTAATAATTTTCTTGCAGCTTCAAATCCTAATGGATGGCCCATTTGAAAAGAAGGTGCATAATCTAATTTTTTTGCTTGCTGTTGAATAGCTTTGACAATCTTTGGATGATTATGTCCTGCATTACAACACCACAAACCTGACGTCCCATCTAATACAGGTGTTCCATCAATCTTTTTATAAAAAACACCTCTCGCTTCATTCATCAATCTTGGACTTGCTTTAAAGGCTCTATTCGCTGAAAATGGCATCCATAAATGTTTAAGATTTTTGGTCTCTTTCATCTTATTAATCTCCAAACCACCAACTTTTATTTGAACTATCATAATCAATATAAATATGTTTCGCTTCTCGAAATTCGTCCAGTGCTTCTATTCCGTGTTCACGGCCAATTCCAGACTGCTTCATTCCCCCAAATGGGGCTGCAATATTTTCCATTAACGGATTATTAATACAGACTGTTCCTGATTTTATTTTATCCGCAGCACTCATAGCACGCTCAATATCTCTAGTGAAAATTGTACACCCTAAACCATATTTTGTTGCATTTGACATTTCAACTGCTTCATTTAATGATTGGACTTTTTGAATTGGTATTACTGGGCTGAAAGACTCTTCTGTTACTATATCCATATCAGGAGTTATATGATCAAAAATCGTAGGCATATAAAAATATCCTGTATTTAATTTTTCTGGCTGATTACCTCCAATAAGGACGCGAGCACCCTGTTTATTAGCTAGCTTTACTTTTTCAATCGTATTATCCAGTTGAACTTTTGACGCCATTGGACCCAAATCTGTATTTTTATCCATTGGGTCTCCCAGTTTTATCTTTTTTGCTTCTTCAATCAAGGCTTCTGTAAACTTATCTGCAACAGCATTGTAAACATATACACGTTCAACAGAGGTGCATACTTGACCTGAATTCACGAAACCACCCCAAGATGTTCCCTTTGCAGCAACTTCTATATCAGCATCATCACAGACTATTACAGGATCTTTCCCTCCTAATTCTAGAGACACCTTTTTTAGGTTATCTGCAGCAACTTTCGCAATTCTTTTTCCAGTTCGAACTGATCCAGTAAACGTGATTATTGGAACCCCCGGATGCTTTACAATTCCTTCACCAGCTTCAGAGCCATATCCTGTAATCACATTCATAACTCCAGGTGGCATTATTCCACTAACAACCTCTATCCAGTGTAAAATAGATACGGAGGTGATTTCACTAGGCTTCATAATAATCGTATTTCCAGCAGCCAAAGCAGGAGCAAGTTTCCAGCCCATAAGAGATAATGGGTAATTCCACGGGATGATACAACCCACTACTCCATACGGTTCATATCTTACTAAAGACATAGATTTTTTTTCTACTGGTGCAACAATTTTCCCTACCTGATCTCGAGCAAGTTCGCTATAATATTCAAGATACTCTGCAAGATCATCAATCTCAGAAAGTGCATCTCTATAAGGTTTCCCCATTTCAGAAGAAATTGTTTTTGCTAATGATTCAGCATTCTCTAAGGAAACTTTTGCAAGGGTCTTTAGGCGATCACGGCGATTTCCAGGGGTCATGTTTCCCCATTCTTTGAATGCCACTTGAGCCGCTTCTACTGCTTTTTCTACATCAACATCTTCACTCGCAGGCACCTGGGCAATCACCTTTTCAGTATAGGGATTTATAACATCAAATGTTTTTCCTGATTCTGCTTCACACCATTCATTATTTATATAATTTTTATAGTTCATTTCTTCCCCTTTGTAAATTTGGATAGTATTTCCTTTATATCTTTTAAAAAAAGAAAAAACACAATGATTGATCCAATTCCAAGCATGAATACGGTAATCCAAGTAAATATTTCCCAATAACTCAATGGTCTATCCTTTTATGTATGAAAATACCCATAAAAAACCCCGCAATAGAGATAGGAACCGTAATATACATCACAAATTCTTGTAAAAATTCAATCCCAAACCATTGAACAATATATGTTTCTTCGGCTACATCAAAGGTACCCATCGTCATAATATATATATTAAGAATAATAGTAGAGATTAATCCAGATGATGCACTAATAAACCCTGCAAGAGGTTTTCTAAAATTTTTAATAAATAACCCCAATAAAATAGGTGCCAAAGTACTTGATATTAAAATGGATGCTAGGAAGACCCAAAGACCAAGCATTTGCTCAAACATAACAGCCATTCCAAAACCCAATACCCATGATAAAAGAATACCATATCGAGTAGTTTTAATTAAATCAACATCAGTTGCATCAGGTTTTATAACAGGTTTATAAATATCATAGGAAACATTTCCTCCTGCAACAAGACAGTATGAATCCAATGTAGACATTTCTGTTGATAAAACACCTGCAATAAATAAGCCCACTACTCCTGCCGGTAATGCGGCTACTACTACTGTTAAAAGGGCAGCATCTGGAGCAACATCAGCTGGGAGCAAACCTTGTATTACAGCTGTTTTTGCAGACATTGCCAAAATAGTAATGATCCAATCATAGGAACCCCAAATAAAAATTCCAATAATTAGTGCATTCCGAACATTTTTATATGATTTAGCAGCAAATATTCTCTGATAAAAGGTTGGCTCTACTAAAACCGATAAACCGGTAGAGGCGTAAATAATAATTAAAAAGATATTCAAATCACCCATTGTATCGAAAAAACTTCCTGGCAATAATTCTATCATAGCATTAAAACCACCAATAAAGTTCATAGCAAAAGGAAAAGCAATAGCAATCACTAAACACATCATGACAAATTGAATAGAATCTGTTAAAGCAACAGCCCAAAATCCACCAGTAAGTGTATATATTAATGCAATACCTCCAAGTACAAGCATACCTAAAATAGGATCCCACCCAAGTACTACCTCACCAAGCATACCAAAACCATATAGTGATAAAGCAGGCAAGGAATAAATAAATGAAGTGACAGCACCAACATATCTAGTATTCTTCCCGTAATAAAAATCCAAAATATCTGGAAGACTTTTAAAATTATCTTCACGCAGGCGTCTGGCTAACAATAGAGCTGCAATTAAAAAGAACGCATAAGTTGGTCGCGCATAGCCAAACCAAGCAACAACCCCATCTGTGAAAGCAAGCTGTGTGTCTCCAAATAATACATCAATTCCATAATAGGTGGAAATAAGAGTGGTTATGAGTAGCGGTGTTGTTAGTGACCTACCAGCTAGAAAAAAATCATCGAAATCTTCGTGTTTTTTTGCAAACCAAAATCCAACACCCACCATACCGGATAAATAAATTATAATAATAACATAATCAATTCCTGAGATAGAATACATTTTCTACGATATCCAATCTAAAAACTGATAGTATTTTGCAGCAAACGGCAGGAACCAAGGATTTTTTCTGTAGAAAAACATGGTTTGATGTGGTATTTCTTTAAATGGGCTACGTTCTTTTTGTCCAGATAATAACAGCCCCAATTCTGTTCCAAGATAAGTAGCAATAGATAAACCATGCCCACCATATCCAAACGCATAATGAATTCCATTAACCTCGCCGATGTGTGGCATTAGATCAAAAGTAATCCCCAGTTTTCCAGTCCATGTATGGGTAAATTTTACAGTTTCTAACTCTGGAAAAACTTTTCTTACTTGTGTAGATAGAAGTACTGCACTTTCATTGAGATCTAGATCTGTACTCAGATCATTTCTACCACCCCAAAGCATACGTCCATCTGGTGTGAGTCTAAAATAATTTATGAACCATTTTGAATCATAAAACATTCGACCCTTCGGACTTATTTTTTTTTGAACATCTATTGGAAGTGGTTCAGATACAATTATGTAACTTCCCACTGGAAAAATTTTTGGTTTTAAATCTGGAATCAGCCTATCTGTATACCCATTTGTAGCAATAATCACATCTTTAGATTTTATAACTCCACGACTGGTTAAAACTTCATAAAACTTTCCATCCTTTTTTATAGAGTCCACACTACTATTTTCACATAGTATCACTCCCAAATTAGATACAACCCGGGCTAACCCATTCACATATTTCGCTGGCTGTAAGCCACCGCTAATCTCGTCAGATAGTCCACCAAAATAAAAATCAGTTCCAATTTCAGATTGGATTTCTTCCTTGGGTACTAATGTTTTCTCATGACCTAACTCTCGTTTTATCCATTCAGCATATTCAGGTAGTTTATCAAAATGAGATTGTTTACACGCTAAGGCAATATGTCCGTTTCTAGACCAATCACATTCGATTTCTTCTTCAAGAATTATTTTTTCTAATACATCAATGGCATCTACGGATGCTTTCCAAAACTCACGAGCATAATCTATTCCATATTTCTTGTAGATCTTAAAAATATCTTGTTTTAATCCAGGAGTTGCCATTCCTCCATTGCGAGAACTAGCTCCCCAGCCAATATTATTTTGTTCGAGAACTACAACAGAATTACCAGCTTTTACAAGCACTCTCGCTGCCGCTAGACCAGTATAGCCACTCCCTACAATTGCAAAATCAATTTTCTCTGGAAGAATATCAGACACTAATAAATTCTTTTCAGGGGCATACTCTTCCGTCCAATAGACTTTAGGTATCATATACTACTGGATGGTCGCTTTAACTGAGTCTTGAAAAATATTCAGTGTTTCATTAATAATATCATCCGTATGTGAAGCGCACAGAAACCATGGCTCTCGGGGATCATTTTCAACCCAAACACCTCTATTATACATATTATTCATAATAGTTTCATACATATTATCATTACTATAGGCAAGATCTCTGACTTCTTCCACCTTTCTATCAGTTATCAAAAATCCCTGAATATTTGGATGGCCACACATTTGGTGGGTGACACCAGCATCTGTAAGAATTTGATCAATACCATTTTTTAAACGCATACCTCTTTTAGCAAGATCTTGCAGAACTTCTGACTCTGCTAAAATATCCAACACTGCATTAGCTGCAGCCATACTTACACCATTCGCACCAAATGTTCCTGCGTGAGTTACACTACCTCCACCAATTACATCCATCACCTCTGCTTTTCCACCAAATGCAGCTACGGGTAATCCATTTCCCAGGCTTTTTGCATAAGTAGATATATCAGGGATGACATCATAGGTCTCTCTCGCACCTCCATTAGATAATCTGAAACCCGTTTTTACTTCATCAAAAATGAGAACTATATTGTACTTATTACAAAGAGATCGTAGGTGATCTAAAAATCCATCTTTAGGTTCAATCCCAGCTATATTTCCTAAACAAGGTTCGACAAGTATCGCTGCAAGTTCACCATGATGATCTTTAACGCACCTTTCAATAGCATCAAAATCATTAAATGGTAAACAATATACATAGTCTCTTATTTTATTTGGTATTCCAGAACCAACCTGTAAAGGAATGGGAGATGTCCTAGAACCCATAGCCCCAACAGGACTAGATGCAGTACTAAATAATACGTAATCATGTGCACCATGATATTGACCTTCAAACTTGATAAATTTTTCTTTATTCGTATAACCTCTAGCTGTGCGCAAAGCATGCATTGTCGCTTCTGTACCAGTGTTTGTAAATCTAAGTTTCTCCATTCCAGGAATCATTTTTACTAATTTTTCTGCAACAAGAACCTCTAACTCAGTAGTCGCTGCAAACGTTGTCCCATTCCCCAAATATTTAATAACCTCTTGGTTGACTCTATCATCAGCATGCCCAAGTATGATAGGCCCCCATCCTAAACGATAATCTATAAATTTATTTCCATCTGCATCCCATATATAAGCACCCTTACCTTTGGATATCACAGGTGTGCTGGCTTTACCCAAATAACGAAAATTTGAGCTTACTCCTTTAACTAAAACATTAAATGCTCTATCAAAGATGGGTTGGGATTTTTTTCTTGAGTAACTCATATCGGCTCCATTTAATTAAGCTTATTTATATAATATAAATTTTTAATAACATATTTTTGAAAACTTATGCTCTATCTATTAGATTTTAGTCAATACTAAAGCGCTATATCTTTAAATCCTACTTATTATGTTACAAAACGTAAGCATGAGAAAACAATTTTTCAAAAAAATATTATATGTTTTACAATTCTCTGTCGTTTTTTCTTCTAGTCTACAAACGCCAAAAGAATTTTTAGGATATGAACTAGGTGAAAAGTTTTCTTTTCACCATGATGCTATAAATTATTTTAAACATGTCTCTGAAATCGCAGAGCATATCAGCCTCGTTCAATATGGTGATACCTACGAAGGTAGGCCTCTTGTCACTGCAATTATAACTCATCCTAAAAATACAAAATCATTAGATGCAATTAGGATTCAACATTTAACCTCATCCGGTTTGGCTGAGGGTGAATCCATGGATAACGATTTAGCGATTGTATGGTTAAGCTATTCAGTCCATGGCAATGAATCCAGCTCAATGGAGGCAGCAATTAAAACTCTCTATTCTTTTGCGGACAAAACAAATAAAAAACATATAAAATGGTTGGAAAAAGTTGTATTAATTATCGACCCCTGTATTAATCCCGATGGAAGAGATAGATATGCTAATTATTACAGAATGACAAGCAATCACATTCCTGATATAGATGCAACTACACGCAGTCATAGAGAGCCATGGCCCGGAGGTAGAACAAATCATTATTATCACGATTTAAATAGAGACTGGTGCTGGCAAAGTCAAAAAGAGACACAGGCAAGGATGAAACTATATAAAAAATGGATGCCTCACGTACATGTGGACTACCATGAACAGTCCTATAATGATCCATACTACTTTGCACCTGCTGTTCAACCTTATCATCAATTAATTACAAATTGGCAAAAAGAATTTCAAGCCATCATTGGAAAAAATAATGCAGATTATTTTGATAAAAGCCAGCTTTTATATTTTAGGAATGAAGAATTCGATCTGCTATATCCCGGCTTTGGGGATACCTACCCAATCTTTAATGGAGCTTTGGGAATGACCTATGAAAAAGGTGGCAGCGGGGCTGGAGGAGTGGCTGTTAAAACATCAGCATCTGATACTCTTACATTAAAAGAAAGAATAGAACACCACTATCTTACAGGGGTGTCAACTGTTGAAGCTACTTATGAAAATGCAGATCGAGTAATCAGCGAGTTTAATAAATATTTTACAATTCCTTATTCAAATAAAAGTAACAGTTATCAAACCTATATAATCCCTAATAAAAACAATACAAATAAAATAAAGGATCTAACCCACCTATTAAAAATAAATGGTATAGAATATGGTTTTCTTCAATCCAAAAAATCAAAAACTATAAAATCCGCCTTTAATTATAAAACAGGTAAAACAAAAACCGTGAAAATTACTGCGAAAGATTTGTGTATACCTGTAAACCAACATCTTGGGATATTGACAAATGTTTTATTTGAACCAAAAACATTTCTTTCTGATACGCTAACATATGATATTACAGCATGGTCTTTGCCGTATGTATACGGACTCGACGCTTACGCAACAGAAAAACAAATTGAAATAAATACATCTCGAGATACAGAATTTCCTAAAATAAAATACAATCGGGATACGGATAATTATGGTTATTTATGCAAATGGGGATCAATAAATGAATTGCGATTTCTCGCAGAAATATTGAAAAATAAAGTAACCGTTCGAATCGCTGAAAAATCTTTCACCCACAGTAATACTAATTATCAACCTGGGGC
>CAZEER010000083.1:0-6838 GCA_964511215.1 uncultured bacterium
TATATATTAATGGAGAATATTTTGGTTTATATATATCTGTAGAACATATTGATGATCGCTTTATTTCCAGAAATTATGATAATGATAATGGTAATCTATGGAAATGCCTGTGGCCCGCAGATTTAACATATAGGGGCGATGATGCAGAAGATTACCATCCCTATCATGATGATATTAGGCCCTATGAATTGAAAACAAATACGGAAGAGTATGATTATACAAAACTTGCACGTTTGATTCGTATACTACATCACAGCCCTGATTCTCTTGATCTAGTAATTGATGTTAAGGAAGCTTTACAATATCTAGCGATGAATATCCTCACTGGTAGTTGGGATGATTATCGTTTTTTAAGAAATAATTTTTATCTTTATTTTGATCCATCTGATGATCTTATACATTGGATACCCTATGACTATGATAATACTTTTAGTATTGACTGGTTTGATACGGATTGGTCTACCATTGATCCTTATGGTTATACTGTTATTGATAGTGATGGGCGTCCTCTATCGGATTATTTTTTTTCACAGGCGAGATATAGAAATCTATTTTCCCATTTTCTACAATTCTATAATAATAATCTAATGCAAATTGACAGTATCCAAGAAAAATTAAACTTTTTTTCATCTCATTTATATGAATCTGCTGAGGAAGACCTGTATAGAACATATGACTATGGTTTTACAATAGATGATTTTTTTAACAGCTATGGAAATGAATTTCAATTTGGCCATGTTAAACAGGGTATAATGGAATTTATATTGGACAGAAAACTTGCGGTTAATGACCAGATTGTTTTTGAAAATAGCGCACCTATATTGTATGAAGCTCAGGTTGAGAACAATATTATTATTTTTGGTGATACGGTAGAAATAAGTGCTTCATTATTTGGTATTCCATCAAGTGTTCATCTCTTTTATGTAATGGAAGGTGAACAGGATTGGAATTCAACAGCATTAGTTTTTGACCCAGATACTTTGAGCCATCTTATTGAGGACCATGATAGGTGGATTTCAAATATTATTCTTGATAGTGTAGGGAGTTATTACTGGTATATTTTTGCAAATAGTGATGAGGGTAGCGATAGGTATCCGGTCTATGGTTTTAAATCTTTCCAGGTTATTGATCAAGTCTATAGTCAGCCGGTAGTAATTAACGAATTACTTGCTAAGAATGAGAGCATAAATAGTGATGAAGAAGGTGAATTTGATGATTGGCTGGAGATATGGAACTATTCTGATGTTATAGTTGATCTATCAGGACATTATTTAACAGATAAGGTTGATAACCTAACTAAATGGAAATTTCCAGATTCAAATATATTAATTTATCCAGATGATTATATGTTAGTATGGTGTGACGAAGACCAAGATCAAGGTGACTTGCACACAAATTTTAAATTGTCATCCAATGGTGAATTTATTGGTTTAGTGTTACCCGATGGAGCGACATTTCTTGACTCTATAACTTTTCCATCTCAAAGCCAGGATATTTCATATGGTAGGTTAGATGATGACTGGTTTTATATGATGCCATCACCTTTAGCATCTAATACAGTTCTTGGTATACAGAATGATTCTCTATCGTCTAGTCAATTTCAACTCGCTAATGTATATCCTAATCCTTTTAATATGGATTTTCAGATTGAGTTAAATATTCAAAATAATATTGATGAGATTACTTTAACCATTTTTTCATTGATAGGCAAAACAGTCTATTCAAGAACTATAAATAATATAGAAAATGGAAAAAATGTAATTGTAGTAGAATTGGATAATACAATAGCATCAGGTCCTTATTTTTTGAAAATGGAAAATTCTAAAAATAGAATAATCAGAAAAATTTTATATATAAAGTAAATTATTTATTATATAACCACTGAAACATGATCTATAATCAGTTTCTTTAATATACTATCATATCCAGTACAACGTCCTTTAATATCTATAATCTGTCCAATTTTTGGATTAAAGTTTTCTAAGTTTTTTGAATTACAGATTATCTTATGGTTTAGAATAAAAGATAATGAATCAAATTCAGTGATAGTGCCATTTACTTGGATAAATCTATATAAAAATTCATCCCCTTCATTCATTTGAAATCTCCAAAACAAATCATTTAAATCATTAATAATAGTTGGTTCCACTTTTGTGTGATCAGGGTTTAGTGATTTTGTATAATAAACAAATATTACCAATATAATTAGAGGTAATACAGAGCGGAATATTTTCCAATTCATTTCACCGCGTGTCATGGTAAATTCTAAAATTATAAAAACTTAAAATGCAAATCATTTTATATAATATACATGTTCTTATTATTTATTAGTAACTTGGTTTTTTTAAGAATTATTTATGGTAATAATGAGACCTTTTAATAATATCGGTGGTTTTAGATCTTTATTGTATACGATAAAAATAAGTCGACGTGTGGGGTTGTTAAATCTATTTAAAGCAATTTTATCAAAAAATACATGTAAAACCTGTGCACTTGGTATGGGAGGTCAGATTGGTGGTATGCGGAATGAACAGGGTCATTGGCCAGAAATTTGCAAAAAATCAGTCCAAGCAATGGCTGCTGATATGCAAGACCCAATCGATCCAAATTTTTTTAAAAATTATTCCATCAATGAATTAAAAGAATTTACCTCATTTGAACTTGAAAAATCAGGCCGTATTTCTTCTCCTCTATTATTAAAATCGAATAGTAGACATTATATCCCTATAAGCTGGGAAGCGGCTTTTTGTCATATTGCAAATAAGTTAAAAAACATAAACCCCGATCAGTCATTTTTTTATTTTAGTGGAAGGTCGTCTAATGAAGCAGGATTTCTTTTACAAATTTTTGCTAGAATTCTTGGTACTAACCACGTTAATAATTGTTCTTTTTATTGTCACCAAGCCAGCGGAGTAGGTTTAACCCAATCAATAGGTACTGGAACTGCAACTGTTGAATTAGAAGATTTAGATTATTGTGATTTATTTTTTCTGATAGGAGCTAATCCAAGTTCGAATCACCCTCGGTTACTTACAAAATTAAAAAATATTCGCAAAAGAGGGGGGAAGGTAATTGTTATTAACCCAGTTATTGAAAAAGGTTTGGTCAAATTTAGTATACCATCAAACTTAAAAAGTCTACTATTTGGTTCGAAAATAGCTTCAAAATATATACAAGTAAGACCAGGTGGTGATTTGGCACTATTCAGTGGAATAGCAAAATATCTTATTAAGACTAGGCATGTGGACAATGATTTTATTAACAATTTTACGGAAGGTTTTAAAGATTTTAGTGTTAACATTGAAAAATTGAGTTGGGAAGAGATTGAAAAAAGCTCTGGTCTAAAAAGATCCATGATTGAAATGATTGGTAATTATTATGTGAAATCAAATAATGCAATCTTTTCATGGTGCATGGGAATAACTCATCACCATCATGGTACAGCAACTGTTCAAAATATTGTCAACCTAGCTTTGTTAAGAGGAATGGTTGGGAAAAGACACGCGGGATTATTGCCTATTAGAGGACATTCGAATGTGCAAGGAATCGGTTCCATGGGAGCAACTCCAGAATTGAAAAAGGAAATTTTTGATCGATTAAGTAATATGGGTATTTCTTTACCATCTATGAAAGGTTATGATACACTGGCATGTATAGAAGCAGCAGAGAAGAATAAAATTGATTTTGCTTTCTGCCTAGGAGGAAATCTTTATGGTTCTAATCCAGACTCTAATAGAACATCTGATGCAATATCAAAGATAAAAAATATTGTTTATGTGAGTACCACATTGAATACTGGACATGTGATGGGAATAGGTAAAGAAACATTGATACTTCCTACATTTACTCGCGATGAAGAATACCAGAGTACAACACAGGAGTCTATGTTCAATTTTGTTCGTATGAGCAGCGGTGGGAATAGGCAGATTAAGAACTTGCGGTCAGAAGTGGAAATTATAGCTGAAATAGGCAGCAGAGTATTGGGTGATAGTGGTTTATTTAGTTGGAGTAAATTAAAAAATCATCAGAGTATCCGTAAACTTATCTCTAAAATTATTCCCGGGTTTAAGCTCATCAATAATATAGAAATGACTAAAAAAGAATTCCATATCTCCAATAGATTATTACATACCCCAAAATTTCAAACAGAATCAGGGAAGGCGCAATTTATATATCACATGATTCCAAAATTGAGAAAGTTAAAAGAGAACGAATTTATATTATTAAGTGTTAGGTCTGAAGGGCAGTTCAATACAGTGGTGTATGAAGAAAACGATCTGTATCGTGGACAAAATCAACGAAATGTAGTTTTATTAAATGCAAATGATATGGAATCTCTAGGACTAAAAAATAATGAAAAAGTAGTGGTGCAAAATGAAATAGGAAAGATTGAAAAAATTATAGCAAAACCTTTCTCAGTAAAGAAAGGTGCTGCTCTTATGTATTTCCCTGAGGCTAATAGTTTGATTAGCCAGGTAGTTGATCCACTATCAAGAACGCCTGGTTTCAAATCAACGATAATTTCTATAAATAAATCCAATCGCTATAATATTCAAGGAACAGTGAACTAATAAAACTTTACAGTTACATAGTATCTTGGCTCTATCACACCTCGTGTACGTTTTTTAAGTATTTTACTCTTAGTATAGCCGTTAATTTTTTTAATTAAATTAATATAACGTTTTAAGGTCTTTGCTCTAATAGACCTAGTTCTTTCCGATTTTTTACCTCTTTGTTCAATAAAGATTAGTAGATATTTATCCTTTTCAGTTTCATTTTTCCTTATCTTGCTAAGATAGATTTGATCATTATTTAAGTCCACATCATTTCCAAAATAATCAATTTTTTCAGCACAACTAATAAAGATTATTATTGGGAATAAATATATAAGCATTATAAAAAGTTTAATTGTAACAGATCTATTCTTTAAATGGAGTAGTAGTTATTTGAGTACTATAGATATAGGTTTAATATTGTACAATATTTATCATTCATTGAAGACTGTGATTTTCATTTCCTTTTCAACTAGATCAGTCCATACTCCTTCAAACCTACTTGATTTTAAGACAGCACAATTATCTATATAATGATAGCCTTTAAATTCAGTATGTCTTAATCTGGGTTTATTTAACATTAATTGATGATATTTCAAGCCAATACTATTTAATTTATCTTCAGTAATTTTTTTTAATGCTTCAGTCCTAGCGGTAAATAAGCAAATATAATTACCCTCATCATATTTTTTATTAATCCATTCAATAGCATTATCAAATAGTTTTGCACTTTGTGTATGACTGTGTGCTAATTCATTTGGGACATCTTCCCAAACTGTACCATCTAGATCAATTATAAAAACTAGTTTTTCCATTATATTCCTTAATTTTAGACTCGAATTTAAATATCACTATTTCAACAAAAAACAGACAACCTGCTATAAATGAAATAGGTTAAAAGTAATATTTGAATGATTACAAGTCGAAACTAAAAGGCCTTGGAAAATGTTAAATAAAAGCGTTGAATTACACTATATATATTGTGCAAAGAACAAGTTAAAAAATTAAATATATCTCTTGTCAATTATAAAAAAAAGACAAACTAAATTAATCAGATCATCGTTAAAAATTTCTACCATAGAAGGATCATGGTGGGCAGTAATGTATGGTACTGTTGAAACATACTTGAGTGCATTTTTTGAAGTATTGAAGTATACCAGTTACGAAATATCAATATTAACAACCTTACCGATGTTTATTGGCTCCTTGATACAAAACTTATCAAATAAGTTTTATCATTATTTTAGATCAAGAAAAACTTTAGTTGTTTACCTAAAAATTTTTCAATCCTTATTAATACCAACTATTTATTTTATAGGAGTAAAGATAGGAAACTTTTATTTATTTTTATTATTTATTTGTATTTATTCTGTTATTTCTATTTCACAATTATCAGCTTGGACATCATGGATGGGATATTTGGTCCCCAGCAGATTGAGAGGAAGATATTTTGGTAAAAGGTCTCAAATTATTAGAGTATTTATGCTTATTTCTTCTTTAATTGCTGGTATAATTTTGAATTCTTTTAGTGGTACAAATCCAATTATTGGTTTTGGTATGATATTTTTTATTGGGATCATTGCAAATATCGGTTCAGCCTATTATTTATATTCACAGTTTGAGCCAGCATATGATATTGTAAATGAAAATAATGAAAGTATTGATCTAAGGAAGGATGAGTATACTTCAATAAGAAAATTTATTGGATTTGATTCATTATCTGAATTTTCATTTTCAATATCAGGACCATTGATGATGGTCTATTGGCTACGAGACCTTGGTTTTAATTATTTTGAAATTGCAGTATTAATAAATGTGAGCCAATTAATAGGTTTGTTTAGTTTACGGTATTGGGGGATAAAAATTGATGAATTAGGAACATATATTACCATTAGATGGACAAGTTTTATTATAGCGCTATTTCCTGTTTTTTGGATTTTGATTTATTATATGCCAAATGGTTATAAACTGCTTTTTTCTGTTATTCTAGCATCCTGTGCATCACTAATGTTCAGTGGCAGAGCTCTTGCAATGGATAATAGATTATATGAACATATGTTGGGTAAGAGTATGATAAAATTGACATCAAAAAGAATATTTTATAGAGGACTATTCATATTTTTAGGTGGACTAACGGGAGGTTTGTTAACTAAAACAAATTTTATTTTTAATCAAATAACAATCGTTCTTGATAGTAAGATTCATATAGTTTTGCTTTGTTCAGTAATTTTTAGAATTGGTGTTTGGATTAGATTTTTAAGAAACCCACAGGCTAAAGTATAAAA